>JAILFQ010000071.1 GCA_024697505.1 Lachnospiraceae bacterium | reverse complement strand
GCAGCTTTCGGCAGCCACTCGGATGCGGACCATTGCTACAATACGCCGCGTGCTTGGTATATGCTTAGAACCTTAAGCCCTAACAACTTTATGGGAACACCGGAAGACGACGACCTTCCTTGGTGCATGGTTCCGGATAAGAAGATTACGGTTGAGGATGTAAAATATGTTCTTTCCGCTTATTATCAGGGAACTCCTTATAACCCTTACGCAAAACATGGAGATGCAAGCCTTAGAGGAATGTATCGTCCGATTGGTATTAACAGAAACAATTTCCTTGCGGTAACCCAGCTACGTCCTTATGCAAAGAAAGAGTTAATGGCAATAGAATGGCTTGCGGTAGGCTCAAATGCTTTTAACGAGCTTGTTCCTTTCTACTCCAACGTAACAACAACACCTGCTTACCTTGCAAATACAACAGGAGATGCCACAACAGAAGACTTCTACTGGTCCAACAGACTTGTAGCGGTTATGGCAGACGCACATTATTCATCCTGCATTGCTCATATAGAGCGCTACCAGCAAAAGTTAATGAGCTTTGGACATGGGCAGATAATTAAAACAGATAAAGCTTTTGAAACAGAAAAGCCGGAAAACGTACAGGCCTTCCTGGAAAAAGCAAACTGTGAAACTGCAGCGGAAACCAAGAAACAGACAACAGACCTTTTAAATAAGGTGCTTCAGTCTGCAAGCCTTGAAATGAAAAACGGGTTTTCAAGAGCAGACGCGTAAAACAGGCCGGAGCCGGTGCGTATAACCGCAAAACAGCAGGACACCTGCCATGTACCTGTAAACAGCAAAATATCTCTTAACGTGTAAACGATAAACACAGCCTGCAGGATGCTTAATTTAAGCTTCCTACAGGCTTTTTTGCATCTTGGTAAGACTTTTTTGCAACTTGGTTACGCAAGTCTTTTATAAAAACGGGTTTGCTGATAGTATGATGACGCTGAAGGAAATCACGGAAGAGCAGCCCATAAACAGAAAACCATGAACAACAATCATGAACACAACCCATGAATTGCAAAATATAAAACACGCATACGTTAAAGTACAGGAGGAAAAAATGAGCGTTATTGAAGTTGAAGATCTTGTTAAGAAATATAAAGACAAAACAGTTGTAGACAATATTTCTTTCTCTGTGGAAGAGGGAAAACTTTTTGCTTTTCTCGGAGAAAACGGAGCAGGTAAGTCTACAACAATAAATATACTTTGCACCGTTCTTGAAAGAAACGGAGGAGAAGCAAAAATATGCGGCCATGTTCTTGGAAAAGAGGATGATGCTATTAGAAAAGACATAGGAATAGTTTTTCAAAACTCGGTTTTGGACAGTGACCTTACAGTAAAAGAAAATCTTTTTACAAGAGCTTCTTATTATGGCTTTTCCAAAAAAGAGACTGAAGAAAAAATAAAGAAACTATCTTCATCATTTGAGATAGACGAGATTATGAAGCAAAAATACGGAACCCTTTCCGGCGGACAAAGAAGAAGAGTGGACATTATAAGGGCACTTTTGCACAGTCCTAAGGTGCTTTTTCTGGACGAGCCTACAACCGGTCTGGATCCCAAGTCCAGAAAACTTGTATGGGACTTTATAAATCGTTTAAGAAAGAATGAAGGAATGACAATATTTCTTACAACTCATTATATGGAAGAGACAAGAGATGCGGCGGATGTGGTTATTCTGGATAAAGGTAAGATACTTGCAAGCGGAAGCCCCGCAAACTTAAAAGCTGCCCATGCTTCTTCAAGGCTTATCTGGTATACCGAAGAAACGGCTGCAAACACAGAGCTTGTTTTAGGGCTCTCCGGTAAGTTCCACTACGAAACGGACCATTACGTAGTGCATGTAAAAGACAATCCTACAGAATTTATATATGCCAACAGGGACAAGGTTACAGATTACGAATTTGTTAAAGGAACCATGGACGACGTATTTCTTAACCTTACGGGAAAGGAGTTAAGATAATGAGAGGACTTTCAGGCTTTACAAAAAGAAATATACTTGTGTTTTTTAAGGATATACATTCAGTGATCTTTTCCATGCTTACACCTATTATTCTTTTAATGCTTTATATGTTTTTTCTTAAAAGCAATTTTGTAAGCGCTATAAATGCGGAGCTGGACGGCTTGGACAGCATAATTAAAGAAGGGGATGTAAGCAAACTGGTAAACTGTCTCCTTCTTTCCGGAATTATGGGGTCTGCCCTTATAACCGTGCCATACAACTGCCTTATGACTTTAATTGCAGACAGAGAAAGAAAAGTGGACTGCGACGTCCTTGCAACACCTCTTAAAAGATGGCAGATAATAGCCGGCTACTTCCTCTCTGCAACGGTTTCATCATTTGTAATGACCGGGGGTACAGCCGCTGTCGGAATTCTTGCCCTTGGCGGCCCGGTTGCCATAAACCTTTCCGCAAATGATATGCTGCTTCTTTACGGAACAATCTTCCTTGGAGCTGTTTCCGCTACTGTTTTCTTTATGATTGTGGTATTATTGTTTAAGACTCAGGCCTCCTGCGGAGCTTTCTTTGGAATCTTGTCCGCGGCAGCAGGCTTTGTAATAGGTGCTTATATGCCGCTTTCCCAGTTCTCTGCAGGGCTTAGAAACGTTTGCAATCTTTTCCCTGCAAGCAACATTACGGTAATGCTCAGAAATGCGCTTATGGGCGGTATGCTTACAAGAATAGATAAAGACATTAACGGAATAGATAATGGTAACTTTGTAAAAGGGATTAAGAGCGTTTTCGACTTTAATACAAAGCTTTTTGACAAGGAATTAAGTCTTGCCGGTTCCGGAATTTATATTCTTTGTTTCTCTGCTATAATGGCACTTATTGTTGCTTTTGTTTATTCCAAAACTTATAAAAAAAGATAAAATAATAACAGGTGGTTTTTTATGCAGGTTAAATTTGAAAGCGTAAAAACAAAAGAAGAGGAAGAGGCACTTATCCGTGCGGTGGAAAAGACGGAAGCCGTACAGGGGGCAATAGAATTGCTTTCCGGAGGGACAACATCCCTTGCTGTAAGCCTTAACGGTAAAACGTGTTTTGTGGATAAGAGGGCCATATACTACATAGAGTCTGTGGATAAGAAGACCTTTGTTTACACAAGAGACAATTGCTACGAAACAAAATACAGGCTTTACGAATTGGAAGAAATGCTTGGAGGCTACTTTGCAAGGTGCTCAAAGGCTCTTATTGTAAATCTGCGTAAGGTAAAAAAGGTTGCATCTCAGCTTGGCGGCAGAATGGATGCCATTCTTCTTAACGAAGAAACAATTGTTATTTCCAGAGCCTATGTAAAGGACATAAAAAGGAGGCTTGATATATGAGTTTGTCGGAAAAATTTAAAGTGGTTTTTATGAACACTGTGGTTGTAAGCACCGCCATACTTTTTATGCTTGGTGTGCAGGCGACTTTTGCTGAAATGGCCGGGGACGGAAGTATATATTTTTCCTGGTATCATCCCTTCTCCATAATTTTTTCGGGCGTTTCCTGCTCGATTCCTTCTCTTATCTTTTATACTTCAAAACCTGTAAGTAAGAGAAATTATATTTTAAGAATTGTAATTCACTGCTTAATACTGCTTGTTTTGGTGGAAGCGGAGGGCTATTTGTTTTCCTGGTACGACTCCTTTTCCGGAGCTGTCGCAATATGCGTTATTTATTTTGTTGTTTACGCTTTTACCTGGATTTCCAACACCTGGCTTACCAGAAAAGAAGACAAAAAAATAAACGAGGCCTTAAACTCCATCCGTGATGAGGAGTAGTAAGGCCCGTAAAGATCCGGCCCTGGTTTGCCGGGTTAATGGCAGACGGCAAAGCGTCTGCGTATATCATTAACAATTATGCACTTAATTCTTTTGCCGGCGTGTCTTCAAAGATGCGCCGGTAACTTTTTGTTCTGTAATACAAAAGCATGGAGATCATTCCAAACAGGAAGCTTATTGCAAAGCTTAATATTACATATTTTCCGTCTCCTAGGTAGGCAATTGCAAAGGCAGACGGTATTCTTATGCCCCAAAGGGCAATTATGTTAATGATGGTTGGATATTTGATCTCTCCCACGCCGTGTGCGTAGTTAATGATTCCGTTAAATACGGCATACATGCAGTAGAAAGGAAGAGACATCTCAAGGTAAAATCTTGCGTACTCAACAACGGCAGGCTCTTTATTAAAGAGGTAAATGAGCGGTGTTGAAAATGCAAGGAAAAGCATGTCCACAACAAGGGTAAAGCCACCGGACATAAAAGGTATAAGAAGGTGGCCTTTTTTTACTCTTTGAAGATCTCCTGCACCGAAATTCTGGCCGGCGTAAGTTGCACCAGCTGCAGAAAGGGCCTGTACGGCAAGGTGGGATATTCCCGTTATTTTGTTTCCTACATTACAGCCTGCCATAAAGTCTGTTCCCTGTAAGTTTACAAGTGCCTGAACAACAAGATGTCCAACAGAGTATATGGAGGAGTTAAAACCAAGAGGAATAGCAATCCTTGCCAGTTCTTTAACAAGATTTTTTTGTGGTATCTGAGGAATTGGAGTGTAGTTAAACTCAGGATACTTGTTTCTTATGTAGATCATGCTTGCAAACCAGGAAAGGAACTGAGCTATGATTGTTGCAAGGGCAACACCGCCTACTCCCATGTTAAATTCTGCTACAAAGAGAACATCCAAAACTATATTTGTAATGCTGGAAATAAACAGGAAGATTAAAGAAGCGGCAGAGTCTCCAAGACCCTTTAAACAGCCGGAGTTTGTGTTAAAACCAAGGCTTGCTACCGTACCCACAAGTGTGATCCTTATGTAGGTAAGTGCATAATCAAAAGCGTCTTCAGGCACATTCATAAGCCTTAAAAGAGCAGGGCTTAAAAACATTCCTATAATTGTAAGAGGGATTGCCACAAGATAGATAAGTGTTGTTGCCGTTTTTATGATCGAAGAGACTTTATCCATATCTCTCGCACCTGCATATCTTGCTACAAGAATTGAAGAACCACCCGCTATACCCGTAAAGAGACAAAGAAGAATTTCAACAGGCTGGGAAGAGGTCCCCACCGCAGCAAGGGCTGCAGAATCACAGTACTTACCAACAA
>JAILFQ010000049.1 GCA_024697505.1 Lachnospiraceae bacterium | reverse complement strand
GAGAACCTGCCGGAGCAAGAATTTCCGGTTTATAAATCTTTTTATACATATATAATCCTCACAACTAAGAAAGCCTTCTTCTTGCTTCCTCAAGTTCAGTTTCCGAACGGACAAGTTTCTTCTCAAGATTAAGGTTTTCTTCTCTTAAAAGTTTTATATCTGTGTCAGAATTCTCAAGCCTTGAACGAAGTTCTATAACCTCTCTTTTAAGAGCAGCTATCTCTCTCGTTTTATCATCAGAATCAGATACAGCATCTTCTAAGGTCTTTTTCATTTTAAAATAATCGTCCGCAATATTGATTTCAACAAGGACATTTTTTCTGTCGTTGTCCAGCCCGCGAAAGCCGTCTGCCCTGGAAACTTCATTAATCTTTGTATTAATATAAGCAGCGACCTTCTGGAGATATTCTTCTCCCTCGTATCCGCTCATCTTATACTTTTTTCCACCGATCATAACTTCTGCGTCGCTCTGTTTGTTCATAGATTCCCTCCGGATAATTATTTATAAAATGTTTTCTGGCACCGGAAGTCCAAGATGCTTGTACGCCATCTCGGATGCCACTCTTCCTCTTGGTGTTCTTAAAATAAGCCCGGTCTGCACCAGATAAGGTTCGTAAACCTCCTCTATAGTATCTGAATCCTCACCGATTGTAGTGGCTACAGTATCAATTCCAACCGGCCTGCCATGGAATTTTTCTATCATTGCTCTAAGTATTTCTCTGTCTATGTGGTCAAGTCCCATAGCATCTACTTCAAGCAAGTTTAAAGCCATGTCCGCAACTTCTTTTGTAATTACATTATCATATCTGATCTGAGCAAAATCTCTAACCCTCTTAAGAAACCTGTTTGCAAGTCTTGGGGTTCCCCTTGAACGCTTGGCAAGTTCTCTTGCTCCATCCTCATCAATCTCCACATTTAAGACTGCAGCAGATCTTTTAATAATATCTGTAAGCTCGGATTCTTTGTAATACTCAAGCCTGTTAACAACTCCGAAACGGTCTCTTAACGGTGCTGTAAGCATTCCTGCTCTGGTTGTGGCCCCAACAAGTGTAAACTTTGGAAGGTCAAGTCTTAAGGATTTTGCAGTAGCGCCCTTGCCTATAACAATATCAATTGCAAAATCTTCCATTGCAGGGTAAAGAAGTTCTTCGACCTGTCTGTTCAATCTGTGTATTTCATCTATAAAAAGAACGTCACCCGGCTGAAGATTATTAAGAATCGCCGCCATATCTCCCGGTTTTTCGATGGCGGGACCGGCTGTTATCTTAAGGTTAACCCCCATCTCATTTGCAATTATTCCGGCAAGAGTTGTTTTTCCCAGTCCGGGAGGTCCAAAAAGCAAAACGTGGTCTAAAACATCTCTTCTTTCTTTAGCTGCATCCATATATATCTTCAGATTATTTTTAACCTTTTCCTGGCCTATATAGTCATCCAGCATTAAAGGTCTTAAAGAGTTTTCTATTTTTTTGTCTTCTTCAACAACTTCCGTTGAAATTATTCTTTTTGCCATTATAAAAAAATCCTTTGTTTAAAAATTTCTGAGACATTGTTTTATTAAATCCTCAACTGTAGAATTGTCATCCACCTTACATCCTGCAAGCGCTTTTGTCGCCTCCGTAAGAGAATATCCAAGAGAAGTAAGAGCCATAACGGCTTCGTCCTTAACAGCCTTGGATTTTGAAGAAATATTGTCTGCCGTACTTGTTTCCGCAGAATCTAAAACAGAATCTATTATCTCCTCAGACTTCTTTCTGAACTTATCTTTAAGTTCCAAAACAAGTTTAGCTGCTGTTTTCGGTCCGATTCCCGGCACTTTGGATATACTCTTTGAATCTTCGGCAATTATTGCATAAGTAAGGTCTTCCACCGAAATTGATGAAAGGATCGAAATTGCTCCCTTAGGTCCGATTCCGTTAACAGTTATAAGAAGTTTAAAAGTGTCCAGTTCATCCTTTGTTAAAAAGCCGAAAAGAAGCATATCATCTTCTTTTACCTGCAAATAGGTATATATTCTTGCTACATCGCCAATGTGGCCGATATTTGCAGCGGTATTGAATGTAATATTAACTTCAAAACCTATACCCGCCGATGTAAAAATGACCGCTCTGTTTTCCGTCTTTTCAAGTATTGTTCCTTCAAGAAGCGAAATCATATCTTTTTAAATTCTCCTTTGTTCATCTGAAGGCGTCCCTCATCTATGTATCTTATTATTTCAAGAGCGGAAACTTCAAGTCCTTCCGCAATCTGCATAGCATTGCTGTTCGGATACTTTTTTAAATAATCCGTTATTTTCTGGAAGAACTCTTCATCCTTTGGAATACAGTCTTTACAAACATATGAAGGCTTTCTGTCATTAAACATTTTTCCGCAGTAAATACAAATATTGGTATGCATACAACCCGCTCCTTATATAAATAAGATTATTTTTCGCCTTTATTTCTGTTTTTTATATCTGTTATCCTTTGTTTGAGATCGCTGAAAGCCTCCTCACGTCCTAAGAACTTCATGTTAGGGAAGGCTTTTGCAAAACGGTTTTCTGTAAAGCGCTGGAACCAGTCAAGAGATATTTTCTTATGTTTATTTAATACCTCTCTTATTCCGGCGTCAATTTCCTCTTTCTTTGCAAGGGCAGCCTCTGCAGGCTTCCAGTTTTTAACTTCATCTATAAAATCTAATATGCCAAACCTTCTGGCAAAATTCTTAATATCTTCTCTGGTTTCGTAAACTTTAAGCCCA
>JAILFQ010000004.1 GCA_024697505.1 Lachnospiraceae bacterium | reverse complement strand
TATAAAATTTATAGTTTTTTTATTTCAAATATATGGACATAGGTTTTCAAAAAATAAAAGCAGACACTGAAAAAGCGCCTTGCGTTTCCGCTAAGCTCAACCCCTTGTAACAAGCGGATGGGCAGACAGATAAACTAGTTTCTTATTGCGGGTTTCCTTAAATTATTGTATAATATAATAACTGGACTTGATATTATGTGGTGTATTGCGCCCATAAACAGGTCAAAATCGGAAAACCTTAAAAGATGTGGAAGGATAGGAGAAAAGCCTATGGCATTTGACATGAAGCAGTATGAACAGTGGCATGCAAATCACCAGGATGATAATCCGCCAAGCAAGAAGATTATTAAACTGGGCCGCAAGATCACTGACGTAGCAGGTCATCTCATCGGCGGAGTTAAAGCAAAAGACCCTGAGTACTGGGGGCTTGCAGAAATACTTACAGATGAAATGGCAGAAATCGGCCTTGCAATGAAGAAGAGAGAGCACTACACATTTAAACAGATGTGTGAGATCTGTCATGTAGACAAGGCGGGCGAGGAGCACTTCCAGAAAGTCCTCGACGAAATGAGTTACATCGGAATAATCGAATATGACTATGGTTATCATTACGACCACAACGGCCGTACGGCACCACAATCGGAAAGAAGATATTGTCTTCCAATGTTTGTACCTGGTTCTGCCGAACTTTTCAACATTGAAGAGCTTCCGGATCCAAACGATCGCAGATGCCCTCGTATTGAGGAACATCCGGATATCTGCGCATTCTTCGAAAGAATGACGTTCCTTCCGCTTGCGGGCGTAACACAGATGGTGCCTCCGGGAGGTGCCGGAATAGGAATGCACGTTATTCCTGTTGAAAAAGCCATTGAAATGGAAAACCAGTCAATGGATATTGAAAAGCTTTCTTACTGGCTTAAAAAGTACGAAGGACACATCGGAGTAGCAAGATGTTCCTGCCGTGCATCCAGAAAGGCAATCGGAGACGGTTGTGCAGATGATGATTACGGTTGGTGTATCGGAGTAGGCGACTTTGCAGACTACTGCCGTGAAACCGGAAAGGGACATGATATTACGGTTGACGAAGCTCTTGCAATCCTTAAGAGAGCAGAGGAAAACGGTTTTGTTCATCAGATCACAAATATAGACGGAGACAACAAGATCTTCGGTATTTGTAACTGTAACATAAACATTTGTAACGCCCTTCGTACATCACAGTTATTTAATACACCAAACCTTTCCCGTTCCGCTTATGTTGCACACGTAGACAAAGACAAGTGCGTAGCCTGCGGACGTTGCGTAGAGTACTGCCCTGCAGGTGCTACAAGACTTGGACAGAAGCTCTGCAAGAAGGATGGAACAGAGGTTAAATATCCTCGTCAGAAGCTTCCAGATCATCATATCTGGGGCAAAGACAAGTGGGATCCTGATTACAGAGACAACAACAGGATCAACTCCCACAAGTCCGGTACAGCACCTTGTAAGACAGCATGTCCTGCACACATTGCGGTTCAGGGTTACTTAAAACTTGCAGCACAGGGAAGATATCAGGATGCACTTGCTCTTATTAAGAAGCAGAACCCATTCCCTGCAGTATGCGGACGCGTATGTAACAGACGTTGTGAGGATGCATGTACTCGTGGAACAATAGACCAGGCAGTTGCTATAGATGCAGTTAAGAAGTTTATAGCAGAGCAGGATCTTAAGGCAGCAACAAGATTTGTTCCACCTAAGGTAATTCCTGCAAGTATCCACAGAAACGGCTGGGATGAAAAGATTGCTATTATCGGTGCAGGTCCTGCAGGTCTTTCTGCAGCTTTCTATCTTGCAGAAAAGGGCTACAAGCCAACCGTATTTGAAAAGAATGAGAAGCCGGGCGGTATGTTACGTTACGGTATTCCATCATACAAACTTGAAAAAGAAGTTGTAGACGCAGAAATTGATGTTATGCGCGAAATGGGCGTAGACATTAAGACAGGCGTAGAAGTAGGTAAGGACGTTACTCTTGATGAACTCCGTAAGCAGGGCTACAAAGCTTTCTATGTTGCTATCGGTTGTTCTGCCGGACGTCGTCCGAATGTACCGGGAGATACAGCAGAAGGAACATTTACAGCTATTGATTATCTCCACGAAGCAAACTGCGGCGGCAAGGAATTTACAGGCCGTGTAGTAGTTGTAGGTGGTGGTAACGTTGCTATAGATGCAGCAAGAGTTTCCGCAAGAAACGGAGCAGCTTCCGTAGATATGCTCTGTCTTGAAAATGAAAAGGAAATGCCTGCTTCCAATGAAGAAGTTGCAGAAGCAAACGAAGACGGTGTTAAGATTCAGAACAGCTGGGGACCAAAGGAAGTTCTTACAAAGGACGGCAAGGTTTGCGGTATAGTATTCAAGAAGTGCACATCCGTTAAGAATGCAGAAGGCAAGTTCGCTCCTACATATGATGAGAACGAAACAATTACAATAGAGTGCGACAGAGTAATTTTCGCAGTAGGTCAGGCTTCTGTATGGGGAGACCTTCTTAAGGGAGCCAATACAGAATTCAGAGGACCTGCAATTGTTGCAGACAAGCTTACATTCCAGACAGGTGAGCCGGATATCTTCGTAGGAGGAGATGTTCTTACAGGTCCTAAGTTTGCAATTGATGCTATTGCAGCAGGTAAGCGTGCATCAGAGACTATCCACAGATTTGTACAGGGTGGCAGCCTCACGATCGGTCTTAACAAGTGGGAGTTCAACGAACTCAATAAGGACGACATTAAGGTTGAAAACTACGACAACGGTTCCCGTCAGGTTGAGGGCGTTGATAAGAGTATCGATCCTAAGTCCTTCAAGAGTGCTCATCTCACATTTACAGAAGAGCAGGTTAAGGCAGAGACAGCAAGATGTCTCGGTTGCGGTGCTACTATAGTAGACCCTAACAAGTGTATCGGCTGCGGCGTATGTACAACAAAGTGTATGTTCGACGCTATCCACCTTTACAGAGACAATCCTGAATGCTCAACAATGGTTGTTGCCGAAGACAAGTTTAAGGCAATACTTCCATACCAGCTTAAGAGAGTTGGTAGGATCATGACCAGCGCATTCAGAAAAGACTGATTTAAAAATTTTTAAGAGTAAAAATAGAGTGCCATGCGTGAGCATGGCACTCTTTATTGTTATTTAGATGTTTTTATCATTGTTTATACAGTCGTGTTATTTACTCCCGTTTTTCATCTTGCTTCATTTCCGATTTCTTTTGGTACATCATTTTGTCGGCTCTTTCTCTTGTGCTTTCCGGACTTGTGTCTGTTTCCGGATTAAAGTAGGCGTAGCCGTAAGCAATTTCCATCGTGGCCTCATTTTTTAATTTGTTATATTCCTGTTCGTAGCGTTCAAATCTTTGCAGATAGAACTTAAGTCTATCTTCACTTACTCCGGAAATTACAGAGCAAAACTCGTCCCCGCCTATACGGTAGCTCTTTCCAATGTCTTTAAAACTGCTTTCTATAATGTTTGCAGCATTTATAAGATATTTGTCTCCGGAAATATGGCCTAAAGTATCATTACACTTTTTTAGGTTGTTAAGGTCGAATGTTATAACTGCCGTTCCGGTAAGATCCGCGCCGCTCTTTTCGAATTCTTCGAAAGCTGTACGGTTATAAAGTCCGGTCATAACGTCGTGCATGGCCAGTTCTTGATAAACAACAGCTTTTTTACCTTTTTCAATCTCAGCTATAAAGTCCCAAACGATAACTCTGGTTATGAGGAAGATGTAGATCAGTATGCAAAACTTTCCCACAATATCGCCGTTTGAGAGCCCGATGTAAAATATAACGGAATCCGAAATAAAACCGATTAAAATAAGGATAATCGCTGCAACATTCAGCTGAACGAGTTTATTAAAGCCAAAGCGCCTGTAGTACCACATAACAGCATAAATTAAGTACAAAATGGATAGAGCGAAAACACACTGAGTTATTATTGCGGTATTTTTAAAAGGCAGAAGGCCTGTGGTGTTACCTAAAAAGCAGATACAGAAGTCAGCTATTGAAAAAAGCGATATGGTAGCACAAATTACTTTATCGTCAAGTAAAAAGTATTTTCTGATGTATTGTACAAAAGGGACGGGTACAAGTAACAGTAACATGTAACTTATAAAAGAGGTTACTGTATGGTTTAAATACAAGAGGGTTATAAATTCTGTTTCGTTAAGACACCAAAGGCCTATTAAAGAAACGGTACAGCCAAAGTAAAGAAGCGTAGGTCCCTGGTTTACTTTTTTGTGAAAAATTGTCCAAAACAGCACAAGGAAGAAGCCTATGGCTACAATTAAAAGACTTAAAATGCAGGCAATAATGGAACCGGTGATTACTTTGCTGTGGAGGTAAATGCCGTCTCCTACAGTGAAAGTGTAATGCCTTCCTGCTACTGAAGGGTAAACGGCTTTAATTGCGATTGTAAGGGTGGTAGCATCCTTATCAAATTTAACAAGATTAATTGCGGAGCCCGGTGTTCTGCCAAAGAGTGTAAAATCAGGGCTTTTAAGAGAATAAATCAGTCTTCCGTCACAGTAGGCGGTAGCAAATTGATGGTTTGTATAAAATTTTATACAATCGTAATTTGAAGCTATTTCGGAAATATTAAATGTGTAAGTAACGGTAAGACCGTCTTCGGAAAATACTTCGGATTCCGGAAGCAGATCCGAACTTGCCGGGGCTGCAAAAGGACCCTTTTTGTCCAATATGCCCCATAAAAAAGAGGCCACAATTAAAGACAGTCCAAAAATCAGCATAAAAATGTATACATACTTAATCTTTTTGTTCATTACCAATCACCATACAAAGCTAAATTAAAGAGGTTAATTGCAGGGGTTAAACGAACTCCCGCAATATTGCGCCTATACGAAATAATTATACTTCATAAAGTTTTTTCAGTAAAGAAAATATAAAAACAGTGGGAATGAATTAATGCGGAGAGTTTTTAATTAGGGAAAATGTCCTAAGAAAAAAACCTTTTTTTGTTGTCCTTTTGTTGTCTTTCTCGTGTTATTATAGGCCCATAAAAAAGAAAGAAAATACTTTATAGGGTGGTCTATGAAAAAGGAGGATACAAAATATGGGAGAAAACAAGCCAGCTTTTATTCCTGTTCAGCTTGTGAAGTATAACAGTAAGGATTATGTGGTTATAGGTATAGGAAGAACATTGCCGGGAGCAGCAAAGGAAGAATACACCTACGATCTTATTTGTCTTTTAAACGGAAAAGATATTTTAAGAGGGGTAGGAGAATCTGCAATAATCGAAGAGATGAAGCTTGCCGGTTGACGGAAAATAAAAAAGAGACAGATTAAGCCTGTACACTTTGGTGTGCAGGCTTTTTTTCGGGCCCGGAGCTCTTTATTAAATTTTATAAAATAAAAGTAAAAAAATTATAAACAGGCATATAGCCTTATAAATTATCCTGTGGTAAAATTAAGTGAAGGGCTAAAACTCTTTTTTATGACTTTGCCCTTAAAATGATGTGTGAAAACAAGTAACACAAAAGGAGGAGCTTTATGTTTAATTTAAGCGGAGGAAATGCCGGTTGGCAGATCCTTATGTTGCTCGTTGTTCTTTGCGGTCTCATTTTACTTAATGAGTTTGCAAGAAGAACGAAATTTGGCGGAGTTACAATGTTTCTTGTAATCCCTGCTATTCTTACGATTTATTTTATAGTTATTGCCATTGCTGCAGGACAGGGTGCAGAGTGGGCACTTAACAACCAGACATACAAGTATATGAACGGTTGGTTCCACTATGCAAAGCTTTATGCCGCAACAATCGGATGTATCGGCTTTATGATGATCAAGTACAAGTGGAGCATAGGTAAAACCCAGTGGTTCAGAGCCTATCCGTTTGTAATTGTAGCAATCAATATTCTTATTGCAGTATGCAGCGACTTTGAATCTGCAATCAAAGGCTGGTATACATGGTGGGAGTCCTCAGAGCACGTAATGCTCATTGGCGGATGGCACAACATATTTAACGGAGTTGCCGGACTTATTAACATTTTCTGTATGACAGCATGGTGGAAGGTTTATTCTTCCAAGGATAAGAAGGATATGATCTGGGCAGATATGACCTGGGTATACATCCTCGCATATGATGTTTGGAACTTTGCATACACATACAACTGTCTTCCTACACACGCATGGTACTGCGGTATTGCACTTTTACTTGCACCTACGATCGCAGCTCTTTTATGGAACAGAGGCGGATGGATCCAGAACCGCGCAAACACACTTGCTATCTGGTGCATGTTCGCTCAGGTATGGCCACTTTTCCAGGAAGTATTTACAGACGGTTCTTCCGTTACAAAGTGGGCTACATACTCAAGCCAGTACGCTAACTGGGATTTAATAAAAGCAGGTTCCACGCAGGGAGCAAACGTTGTTCCTATGACAATCTGGTCTGCAGCAGCACTTATTATTAACCTTGTATCTATTATTGCTATTATTGTTATCAGTAAGAAGCGTCACATTAATCCATATAAGGAAAATGTATTTGTTAACCAGAAGTACTTTAAGGATGCTATTGCAAGAGCAGAAGTTGACGATTAATTTTGAGCTTAAAGAATATAAAGGCTGTCGCATGTGCGGCAGCCTTTTTTGTTTACTTTTCTTCCTGATAAGGGTAAAGTGAATGTAAAGGGAAAATGTTTAAATACCGGGAGGAGAAGATGAAGACATTTAAAGAATTAAAAAAGGCAGGCAGAGAAAATCTGAAAAGACACTACCTTTTGTTTATTGCTCTTATATTGCTGGCCTCTGCAATAGGAACCAGCCTTACCGGATTTTTTGAACTAATGGGCTCAAATCCGGAAAACGAACTTGGTCAAACCGTTAAAGGAGTTTTTACAAATATATTTGAAGGAAATATTGAAGAGGCTTTGGAAATAGCAAGCGGTAACAAGGA
Organism: Lachnospiraceae bacterium; assembly: GCA_024697505.1. Lineage (GTDB taxonomy): Bacteria > Bacillota > Clostridia > Lachnospirales > Lachnospiraceae > JAILFQ01. The sequence goes on along the minus strand of JAILFQ010000004.1, from coordinate 411 downwards.
AAACCTGTCCGGAGAATCCTATAAGATATTCGGACTGGAATTCGGCCACCAGGACGGAGTGCTGTCCGACTTTGTTAATATGCAGGCATCCGGCTCTTTCTTTGCCGCTCTTGCCAGCATAATACTTAATATATCCGGTTCTGCAACAGTTGTGGTTATATTGTTTTCTGCAGGCGCTTTTTTCTTTCTTGTATTTTTTGTTGTATTCATTTCCGAAACATACAGGGTTATATACACAAGAATGTTTCTTGAGGGAAGAGTTTACAGCCGTGTGGATACTTCAACCCTAACCTATCTTCTTCGTCTTAAAAAGTGGAAAAAAGTATCATTGGCGTATTTGCATTACAATATTCGTCTCTTTTTATGGTTCTTTACACTGGTGGGCCTTCCTGTAAAGTTTTACGCATATTC
>JAILFQ010000002.1 GCA_024697505.1 Lachnospiraceae bacterium | reverse complement strand
GCAGGAAAAATCGTGGAAATGGTTTTTCCGACTCCCGTAGGGGCTTCAACAAAGAGCATCTTTTCTCTTTGTATGCTTCTGTAAACTCCTGCAACAAAATCCTTTTGTCCCGGCCTGTACTCAAAAGGAAACTGCAGTTTTTTTATGCTTTCATTTCTTATCCTGCCCCAGTGTCTTTCAAACAAAAGCCATTTGGAATACTCTTTGACAAGATTGTTAAACCATTCTTTTAATTCCGAAAAGGAATACTCTGAGTGGAAAAGCCTGGAATTCTCTGTCTCTATGCTTACATAAGTCATCCTTACCCCCATTAGCTCACAGGAGTTTTGAAGAGCATAAATGTAGGCATAACATTTAGCCTGGGCCAGATGTACCGGCACAGGCTCTTCAAGTTTTTCCACATTTATATACATGCTTTTTATTTCGTCAATTATTACCGGGTCCCCTTCTATGATTCCGTCCGCTCTTCCTTCAACGGTGAGCATAAAAGACTCCTCTCCGTCTTCAACAAGAAGCTCCACTTTAAGAGGGACCTCCGCCTTATAAGAGGCAGGTTGGCTTTTCTGTATCTTTTTATGTATTCTGGTGCCCGCAAGCATAGCCTCGGCATCTTTTTTTCCTTTTGTGTTGTCCAGATCTCCGCTGCGCAATATAAATTCCACAAGATTACGCACAGACACTGACTCATTTTCACCCTTGTTCATACTCTTCCTAACCAACCCATCATTTAACGGGCCAGGGATTATTATTTTATTCCGGATATGCTCTTGGGTTTCTTACCTTTAAAAGGCTGTATTCGCCAACAGTTTCGGATGGATAATAATGTATGGCCACTTTTTCATTGCTTATTAAGTAATCAATTATATATTTCTCGGAAAGAGAACCGTCTGTAAGATAAAGAAAATAGAAAAATGAATCGTATAACTGCTCATTATATATTTTCTCCAGTTCCGCATCCGAGTTACATTTATATTCTTCATAAGGATAGGCTCTGTATGATGCGTCCGTACAGGAAACGGAATCTGTCCAGCTATCACCGGATTCATGATTGGTAAAGTCTTCATCCGGTCTCATAAAATATGTATATATAAGTTGTCCATCCGGAACCGGGTCGTCCCATGTTACGTCCGTCTGGTACCATTTGCCGTTTAAAAGAACATAATTCCATGCATGTCTTTCAATAGTAGAGCCATTGTTTGCATAACCGGAAACAACCCTGGAAACTATTCCATGCTTCTGTAAAAGCAATTTGAAGGTTCTTGCATATCCGTCACAAACAGCCTTCGCTTCATGCAAAAGTCCGATCGGATTATGAGAATTAGATGCATTACTTTCTTCCGACCTCATTCCCGGGACCTCTGTGTCATATTTTGCAAGGTTAATAAGATAATCATGTATTTCTTTTATAATTTCGATATCACTAAGTGTGTCCGGAAGAGCAAGGGCATCTGTAGCCTGATTAATGAGGCTGTACACACTCTTCTCTACATTAGTATCCAAATAAGAAGTATCTCCGGTTCTTAAAGCATAGCTTACGTGCGGGTCCATAATACAACTTACATTGGTAAAATTTATGCAAATGCCGTTGCTGTAAATGGCACTGTTTTCAAGGTTTATCTCTAAAGAATCTATTTCCGGGAACTGCTCTTTGTACCACTCCGCAGTATGAAGGCAGGTGGCATCCGACATAAGAACAGAAAAATTAACGTAATCGCCTGCCGCAGAAAAAACTCTTTTGGTAACATCCTCCTCAGTCTTTAATGCGGTTGAATTTCCGTCCACACTGCAGGTACTGTTATTCTTTTTAAGGCCCTTTACAAGACTTTTAACAGTATCTCTTTCACCTTTTTCCGCTGACGTTCCGGGAGCAGTTGTCTCTGTAGCTGCCCCTTCACTTGCAAAATCATTTGAAAGCGAGGAAGATGAAGATGTTCCCTGTTTATTGTTTGAACTTTCGTTGCCGGAAGCCGTTGCGGACGACGCATCAGATGAAGCAGGAAGTGCCAAGGTGCTTTCTGCCGCGGAACTGATGTCTTCTATTAGATTATCGGTAAACTCCGAGTATTTTCCGTTTGTAATGATATCCAGGATTTTTTCTTCTTCTTCAAAAGTACACCCCGTAATACTTGCAATAAATAATGAAAACGCTATAAGAACCAGCGCTCTTTTTATCCGTAATTTCATAAATACAAACCCCTGTAACTTAAAAAATACAGCCACCGCCCCTATTACAAGGCGGCAGCCGGTTAATCATTCGTCTTCATCATCAAACATCTCGTCAAACTCTTCGTTGTCAAGAAGTTCGTCATATGCGTCTGAAACAATTTCAAACTCTTCATCATCTTCAATATTAATGATTTCAATATCTTCATCTCTGTCGGCATGTTCGACAGAGATGAAGATATTGAAATCATTAATATTTAAGATGATGAAGAGTTTGAAATTGTTTAAGACGCATATTA
>JAILFQ010000376.1 GCA_024697505.1 Lachnospiraceae bacterium | reverse complement strand
ATAATTAAAGTTGAGGTATGTATTTGGGACTTATTTACCTTAATAAACATACAAGGGGTTTACTTTATGGAAAAAGAACAAAGCTACATAGCCCGCACCAGCGGACTAAAAGGAAAGGATTATCTTGGCTATGCCCTTGGTGATGCGGCCGGCTGTCTGGTATTCAGTCTTGTAACATCCATCCTTCAAAAGTATTATACGGACGTTTTTAATATAAGTCCGCTTTTTATTATGTTCATGTTTATAGGTGCCAGAGTCTGGGATGCCATAAACGATCCTATAATGGGCAGGATCTGTGATACGGTTAAACCAAACAAATTCGGAAGGTATCGCAGGTGGTTTTTGTATATTTCCGCTCCGCTTGCAATCTCAACAATCCTTATGTTTGTTAAATGGCCGGGCCTTGGCGGAGACGTAAATTACACCGCGACCTGTGTTTATGCAACCGTAACCTATATAATTTTTGGTATGTGCTATACTGTTCACCAGATTCCTTACGGTTCTCTGGCATCAGTTGTTACAACGGATGTGCACGAAAGAAATAAACTTTCCGTTTACAGAGCAATCGGTGCGGCACTTGGAAGCGTTCCCGTATTTGTAATTGCATCATTTGCCTATGCCAACAGATTGGATGCAAACGGTAATCCTGTTATAGGCGAAAACGGAAAGGTTATTACAGATATGCAGTATAAGCCGGTATTAACCGGGGTTATTGTTATGGCTGTGTGTGCGGCGCTTCTCCTTTTGCTTACCTTTGCTCTTAATAAAGAAAGAGTTGTTTCCAAGCCGAAAGAGGTGGAAAAAGGTGCAACAAAGAAGGCTGTCAGAGGTCTTTTCTCCAGCCGCGCCTTTATTGCAATAAGCCTTGCAGCCATGCTTTTACTTGCGGGGCAGATGTTTACGCAAAGCTTTTACTTATATCTTTTTAATGATTACTTTAATGCCAACTGGATGAACCTTGCCAGCCAGGCTTGCACATATTCTCCAATGATAGTTTTAATGTTCTTTATGCCAAAGCTTGCAAGAAAGCTTGGAAAGAAAGAGGTCTGTGCGGTTGGAACAGCGGTTGCGTCTGTAGCAAATTTAATTCTTTTCCTGCTTAGGGGAGTGGAGCCTTCGAAATTGATCGTTGCTTTCCTTGTGCTTTGCTTTATAAGCGGATGCGGTCTTACAACTCTTGTCCTTCAGCTTTGGGCAATGGCGACGGATGCAATAGATGACATTGAAGTTACCACCGGAAACAGAGATGACGGAACGGCATATTCATTCTTTAACTTTTTCAGAAAGCTTGGACAGGTTGTTGCCGCTATATGTGTAAACGGAGCTTTACTCGGAATGAATTACAAATATGAAAAGGGTGCGGTACAGACTCTGGAAAACTTAAAGAAGATGTACGATCTTGCCACTCTTATTCCTGCGGTGCTTTTTGGACTTATGGCGGTGGTTCTCTTTATAATGTATCCGCTTTCCAAGAAGAAAGTTGATGAGTTGCAGGTTCTTAAGGAAGCAAAACTTAAGGAATCTTATGAGAATAAAACAATAGAGATCGGGTAATAGAGAGAAAGAATAAAGAAGATAATGATAATAATAAATCCTCTGCCGGAATGGCAGAGGATTTTTATATGTATTCAGCATAAATCTGTGATGTTATTTTATTACTCTGTAGGTGACGGGTGTACCGGTAACTTCCACTTCCGCTTCTCCGTTTTGGAATCTTATATTAAATCTGGTAAGTGTATACTTGTTGTCTGAAAGCGGAGAAATACCATCATCGTCAAAGAAAGTAAAGCTGGTTTCGCCATCTTTTTTAGAGAAGATGTTAAAAATCGTTTCATCATTAATTCTAAACGGTAAGACCGAACCTGCTTTTATAAAGCAGATTGGTGAACCGAAAGCAAGAGCAGGAAGAGTTACTTCACCGGAATAGGTCTTTATTTCTTTATCTTCATTTCCGTATATTTCGCTGCCCAGGTACCACCCGCCCGGCACATCCGGAAGATCGACGGTAAGCATTGTCTGGCCTTTGGTAAAAACCGGGCAGACCAGGACATTGTCTCCAAAGTAGAAGAAATCGCTTTCCACATCATAGTCCGGGTGCTTTAAAAATACCGGATATATAATAGGCTCGTGTCTTGTAACAGAGCGGTAAAGCTCGTTATAAAGATAAGGTATAAAGCTGTTTCTCAGCATAAAAAGACGCTGAACTGCAGGGATAAGGTCCTTGTAAAGCCATGGCATGGTGGATGTTTTGTCTGTGTTCCAGGAATGGAGGGTAAAACGCGGTGTGAATATGCCGTACTGGAGCCAGCGCAGAAAGAGTTCTTTTTCAGGCTTGTCTCCGGCAAATCCTCCAATATCCTGTCCAAAGTTGAAAATACCGGAAAGGGACATGGTCATTGCCATCTTGTGGTTGTAACGGAAATCTTCAAAACTTGTACGATTATCTCCGGTCCAGGTGGTAGCAAGACGGGTAAGGCCGCCAACACCACATCTTGTAACAAGGAGGTTTCTTATGGACTTGTCCTGGGCTTCGGCACTTGCCATGGTCATAAGCATGGAAAAGAGCGGCCTTATTTCGCAGGCCTTAACAGGCTTTTCGTTAAAGCCGTAAGCGTAAACATCCTCGTCACACACATCATATTCGTTATTATCGTTCCATATATTTTCATAACCCTTGTCTACAAGGTTTTCTTTAACGCAGTCTGTCCAGAAGTCGAAGGCTTCCGGGTTCGTAAAATCCAGGTAACTTCCAAACCCCGACCAGAATGGGAATATGGCGGGAGTTCCGTCTTTGTAGTGTAAAAACCAGCCTTTTTTTGCTATCTTTTTATAAAGCGGATGGTCTGTAAGAAAAGCGGGCTTTACATTAGGAATAAAGTGCACGCCATGTTCTTTAAAATACTTGGAAAGTTCTTTCGGTGAAGGGATCTTGTCTTTATTCCAGTGGAAAACATAGCGCTTTTCCCCTATTTGAGTATAGCCGCTGGAAAGGTAAAATCCACCGGCATTGAAGCCGTATGCCTCACAAAGTTTAATAAAGCCGCGTAACTGTTCATCCGCATTATCCGCATCTGTATAGGCCATTGTACTTCCGCAATAGGATAGATTCCACTTTGGAGGGAAGGCTATAGGACCGCAAATTCTGGAGAAACGCTTTACTATATCAGGCACACTTCCCAGAATTATATAAAACACAAGGTTTTCTTCGGTGCACCTGAAGGCTTTGTAAGGATCGTAATAATTGTTAATTTCTTTTCCGAAACTGATTTCTCCGCTTGAGTAGGTGTCGTAGTAGATTCCGTAAGAACCGGCGGAGTTTCTGCAGATGTAAAAAGGAAGCTGTTTGTAAAGCGGGTCCGAAGTACGGGCATCAAACCCCATTGCATCTGTAGTGCCGAATTTAAAGGACATTTTGTTTTTGTTTACAGGTCCGGTTTTATCTCCGAGTCCAAAAATCTGCTCGTTTTCTTCTCTGGAAATGTAATGCATGGAGCCTTTTCCGTACTCGTGCTCGAAATTGTAGGCCATGTAGTCACGATCTTGAAACAGGAGACCCTTTTCATTTTTGAATTTCATTCGGAAATTAAGCAGGTCTATAAAAATATCTGTGTCATCAACAGTAAAAGATGCATAAGAATCGGTTACCGTAACTTCCGGCTCTATGGTTTTAAAGCCTTCTGTAGAGAGCTTGCTTCTGCCTGTGCGTGGCATAGGCGGAGTACCGTCAAAGAAATCCGGACAAACTGTGTAAGTAGGAAGAAGGTCTTCTCCATCCCGTAAAATGGCAACACGAAGAATATGGGCAAAGAAATCCAGACGGATCGTGTTTTCACCGGAACGGAATATTCTGTAAGAGTCTCCGGCTTCTGTCTGCTTGAAGAGATGTTTGAATTTCATACGTGATACGCTCCTAAATTCAGTCTCGCACGCCTGCATACGTACGGAGTGATCCGCGAGCAAATTTTGAATTATCCCCGGCGGATTATTATTTTTATTTTACCACAATCCGCTGAATATTTACACTTGTTTATTTACCCATTGACATAGTA
>JAILFQ010000290.1 GCA_024697505.1 Lachnospiraceae bacterium | reverse complement strand
GTTGGTACACCTCAGTCCCTTATAAATATTAAGCCTGTAACTGCAGCTGTTAAGGAATTCATCGGAAGTTCCCAGCTTTCACAGTTTATGGATCAGCAAAACCCTCTCGGTGAACTCACTAAGAAGAGACGTCTTTCAGCTCTTGGTCCGGGTGGTCTTTCCAGAGATCGTGCATCATTTGAAGTTCGAGACGTACACTATACTCACTATGGTAGAATGTGTCCTATCGAAACTCCTGAAGGTCCTAATATCGGTCTTATCAACTCTCTTGCTTCCTATGCAAGGATCAACCAGTATGGTTTCCTTGAGGCTCCGTACAGAAAGCTTGATAAGTCAGACTCTCATAACCCGCGTGTAACAGACGATGTTGTTTACCTTACAGCAGATGAGGAAGATAAGTACGTTGTTGCACAGGCTAACGAGCCTATCGATGAAAACGGATATTTCGTTAACGACCATATTTCCGGCCGTTATCGTGAAGAGACTTCTCAGTACGAGAAGAGCAGAGTAGACCTTATGGACGTATCTCCTAAGATGGTATTCTCTGTTGCTACAGCCATGGTTCCTTTCCTTCAGAACGATGACGCAAACCGTGCCCTCATGGGATCAAACATGCAGCGTCAGGCGGTTCCGCTCCTCTTCACAGAGGCTCCTGTAGTTGGTACAGGTATGGAAAGAAAGACAGCAGTAGACTCCGGCGTATGCGTTGTTGCAGAAAGAGGCGGAGAAGTTACACTTGCTACTTCTTACGAAATTGACGTTAAGACAGATGATGGAAATACAGATACATATAAGCTCCAGATGTTCTCAAGATCCAACCAGGGTACCAGCATCAACCAGAGACCTATAGTTGTTAAGGGCGAAAGAGTTGAAGCGGGCCAGGTACTTGCGGACGGACCTTCAACATCAGAAGGAGAACTTGCTCTTGGTAAGAACCCTCTCATCGGATTTATGACATGGGAAGGTTACAATTACGAGGATGCTGTTCTTCTTTCAGAAAGACTTGAGCAGGAGGATGTATATACTTCCGTACATATTGAGGAGTATGAAGCAGAATCCAGAGATACAAAGCTTGTACCGTAAGAGATTACAAGAGATGTTCCGGGCGTAGGCGAAGATATGTTAAAAGACCTTGACGAAAGAGGTATTATCCGTATAGGTGCAGAAGTTCGTGCCGGAAATATCCTCGTAGGAAAGGTTACTCCTAAGGGAGAAACAGAGCTTACTGCTGAAGAGAGACTCCTCAGAGCTATCTTCGGTGAGAAGGCAAGAGAAGTAAGAGATACATCACTCCGCGTTCCTCACGGTGAATACGGTATCATTGTGGATGCCAAGGTATTCTCAAGAGAGAACGGCGACGAGCTTCCTCCGGGAGTAAATCAGAGTGTTCGTATTTATATAGCACAGAAGAGAAAGATCCAGGTTGGTGATAAGATGGCCGGCCGTCATGGTAACAAGGGTGTCGTTTCCAGAGTACTTCCTGTAGAAGACATGCCTTTCCTTCCAAACGGACGTCCGCTTGATATAGTTCTTAACCCACTTGGCGTGCCTTCCCGAATGAATATCGGACAGGTGCTCGAAATTCACTTAAGTCTTGCTGCAAAGGTTCTTGGATTTAACATCTCAACACCTGTATTTGACGGTGCAAACGAGAAAGATATTCAGGATACCCTTGAGCTTGCAAACGATTATATCTCACTTCCTTTCAACGCAGAGGAGGCCAAGGCTTTCGCTGAGAAGAACGGAACAGAATACGATAAGAATGCAGAAACCTTCGAAAGTAAGTATAAAGACATACTTCTTCCGGAAGTTATGGCAAACCTTGCAAGCCACCTTGAAAGCAGAGAGGAATGGAGAGGCGTACCTATTAACCGTGACGGTAAAGTAAGACTTCGTGACGGTAGAACAGGTGAGTACTTCGACGGAGCCGTTACAATCGGTTTCATGCATTACTTAAAGCTTCACCACCTTGTAGACGACAAGATCCATGCACGTTCTATCGGACCGTACTCCCTCGTTACTCAGCAGCCACTCGGTGGTAAAGCTCAGTTCGGTGGACAGCGTTTCGGAGAAATGGAAGTTTGGGCTCTTGAAGCTTACGGTGCTGCTTATGTACTTCAGGAAATTCTTACGGTTAAGTCCGATGATGTTACAGGACGTGTTAAGACCTACGAAGCTATTATTAAGGGCGATAACATTGAAAAGCCGGGTATTCCTGAATCCTTCAAGGTACTTCTTAAGGAACTTCAGTCCCTTGCACTTGACGTTACTGTTCTTGATGAGAACGGAAATGAAGTCAAGATGGAAGAAAACATCGATTACGGCGATTCAGAAATGACACCGATGATGGATGAAGAAACTGCAAACAACAACTATAGCTACGCTGAAGGTTTTGAACAGGCCGGCTTTAGAGAAATTAATGCAGAAGACGTCGGAAATGATTTTGACATGTTTAACGAAGAGGGCGATATGCTTGAATCCGAAACGAACAAGATCCTTGAAGACGGAGATGAAGAATAAGCGAAAGGGAGTGCAGGATAAATGACGATTGATATGAATGATGACAACGTTAAAGAAATTACCTATGATGCCATAAAGATCGGCCTGGCTTCTCCTGAGAAGATCAGCGAGTGGTCCAGAGGTAAGGTAACCAAGCCTGAAACTATCAACTATAGAACCTTAAAACCTGAAAAGGACGGACTTTTCTGCGAAAAGATTTTTGGACCTACAAAGGACTGGGAATGTCATTGCGGTAAGTATAAGAAGATCCGTTATAAGGGCGTTATTTGTGATAAGTGTGGCGTTGAGGTTACAAAGGCCAGTGTACGTCGTGAGCGTATGGGCCACATTGAGCTTGCATCACCTGTTTCACATATCTGGTATTTCAAAGGTATTCCTAGCAGAATGGGTCTCATCCTTGACCTTTCTCCGAGAGTACTTGAAAAGGTTCTTTACTTCGCTTCTTATATAGTACTTGATAAGAAGGATACAGACCTTCAGGAAAAGCAGATACTTACAGAAAAGGAGTACAAAGATTACTGCGATAAGTACGGCGAAGACGCATTCCGCGTAGGAATGGGTGCCGAGGCTATTGAGGAACTCCTTAAAAAGATAGATCTTGATAAAGATTCTGAAGAGTTGAAGGCAGAACTTAAAGATGCCTCCGGTCAGAAGAGAGCAAGAATCATTAAGAGACTTGAGGTTGTGGAAGCATTCCGAGAATCCGGAAACCGTCCTGAATGGATGATCCTCCGTAACATTCCGGTAATTCCTCCTGATCTTCGTCCTATGGTACAGCTGGATGGCGGACGTTTCGCTACATCTGACCTTAATGATCTTTACAGAAGAATTATCAACAGAAATAACCGTCTCGACAGACTTCTTCAGCTTCAGGCTCCGGATATCATTATCCGTAACGAGAAGAGAATGCTTCAGGAAGCTGTAGATGCTCTTATTGATAACGGCAGACGCGGACGTGCCGTTACAGGCCCTGGTAACAGAGCTCTTAAGTCCCTTTCCGATATGTTAAAGGGTAAGCAGGGACGTTTCCGTCAGAACTTACTTGGTAAGCGTGTAGACTATTCCGGTCGTTCCGTTATCGTAGTTGGTCCTGAACTTAAGATTTACCAGTGCGGTCTTCCTAAGGAAATGGCTATTGAACTTTTCAAGCCATTTGTTATGAAGGAACTTGTTTCCAAGGGAGAAGCACATAACATAAAGTCTGCCAAGAAGATGGTAGAAAGACTCGAGCCTGCAGTATGGGATATTCTTGAAGAAGTTATTCGTGAACATCCTGTTATGCTTAACAGAGCTCCTACCCTTCATAGACTTGGTATTCAGGCATTCGAGCCAATCCTTGTAGAAGGTAAGGCTATTAAGCTTCACCCACTCGTATGTACAGCGTTCAACGCTGACTTCGATGGTGACCAGATGGCTGTGCATCTTCCTCTTTCGGTTGAAGCACAGGCAGAGTGCCGTTTCCTTCTTCTTTCACCAAACAACCTTCTGAAGCCTTCAGATGGTGGTCCGGTTGCTGTTCCTTCTCAGGATATGGTACTTGGTATCTACTATCTTACAATGGAGAAGCCGGGTGACAAGGGCGAAGGCAAGTGCTTTAAGAGCGCAAACGAAGCTCTTCTTGCATACGAAAACCAGGTAATCACTCTTCAGGCACCTATTAAGGTTAGAAGAGAAGCAACACTTGCAGACGGAAGAAAGATCTCTAAAATGATAGACACCACACTCGGTCGTCTTATCTTCAACGAGATAATTCCTCAGGATCTCGGCTTTGTTAAGCGTGAGACTGATGATGATCAGCTTCTTCTTGAAGTAGACTTCCTCGTTAAGAAGAAGGAATTAAAGAAGATCCTTGAAAAATGTATTAATACACACGGTGCTATCAGAACCGCAGAAACACTTGATGCTGTTAAGAGTCTTGGTTATAAGTACTCTACAAGAGCAGCCATGACGGTTTCCATTTCCGACATGACAGTTCCGCCACAGAAGGCTGAAATCCTTGCAAAGGCACAGGCTACAGTTCAGAAGATCGGCGTAAACTTCAAGCGTGGTCTTGTTACCGAAGAAGAAAGATACAAGGCAGTTGTTAAGACTTGGGAAGAAGCCGATAAGGTTCTTACAGAAGCTCTTCTTACAGGACTTGATAAGTACAACAACATCTTCATGATGGCTCACTCCGGTGCCCGTGGTTCCGATAAGCAGATTAAGCAGCTTGCCGGCATGAGAGGTCTTATGGCCGATACATCCGGTAGAACAATCGAACTTCCTATTAAGTCTAACTTCCGTGAAGGTCTTGACGTTCTCGAATACTTCATTTCCGCTCATGGTGCTCGTAAGGGTCTTTCCGATACCGCTCTTCGTACAGCGGACTCCGGTTACCTTACACGTAGACTTGTAGATGTTTCTCAGGAACTCATTATTCGTGAAACAGACTGCGTAAATCCAAAGGCAGGCGATGAAATCCCTGGCATGTGGGTAAGCGCTTTCCACGACGGAAATGAAAACATCGAGGAACTCAAGGAAAGAATTACAGGCAGATTCTCTGCCGAAGATATATACGACGATAACGGCGAACTTATTGTTAAACATAATCATATGATCACACCAAAGCGTGCGGCAAAGATTATGGAAATAAAGAAGATCAAGGAAGCCGGATTCGATGCCAAGATTAAGATCAGAAGCATTCTTACATGCCGTTGTCACAACGGAATATGTGCAAAGTGCTATGGTGCAAACATGGCAACAGGTGAGGCTGTCCAGGTAGGTGAAGCAGTTGGTATCATTGCTGCACAGTCCATCGGTGAACCTGGTACACAGCTTACAATGAGAACCTTCCATACAGGTGGTGTTGCCGGTGGCGATATCACACAGGGTCTTCCTAGAGTCGAAGAACTTTTCGAAGCCAGAAAGCCAAAGGGACTTGCTATCATTGCTGAGTTCGGTGGTAAGGTTGAGATCAGAGATACAAAGAAGAAGCGTGAGGTTGTAGTTACCAACCAGGAAACAGGAGAAAGCAAAGCATATCTTATTCCTTACGGTTCCCGTATTAAGGTTATGGACGACCAGATCCTTGAAGCCGGCGACGAGCTTACAGAAGGTTCCGTAAACCCTCACGACATCTTAAAGATAAAGGGCGTACGTGCTGTTCAGGACTACATGCTTCGTGAAGTTCAGAGAGTATATCGTCTTCAGGGTGTTGAAATTAATGATAAGCACATTGAAGTTATTGTACGTCAGATGTTAAAGAAGATCAGAATTGACAAGGCAGGCGATACAGAATACCTCCCTGGCACAATGGTCGACATTCTCGATTTCGAGGATACAAACAAGGAACTTGAAAAGGAAGGAAAGACTCCGGCAGAGGGCTCCCAGGCTATGCTTGGTATCACTAAGGCTTCTCTTGCAACCAACTCATTCCTTTCTGCAGCATCCTTCCAGGAAACAACTAAGGTTCTTACGGAAGCTGCAATCAAGGGTAAGGTAGACCCACTTATCGGTCTTAAGGAAAATGTTATTCTTGGTAAGCTTATACCTGCAGGTACAGGTATGAAGCAGTACCGCGACATTAAACTTGATACCGACGCCGAAGAGTTTACAGATTATGGCTATGAAAGCTATAATTACGGCGATAACGAGGGATACCAGGATTACAGTGACGTCATGTACGAAGAAGACGGAAATTTTGAAGGAAACGGTGATTTAACCGGAGAGTACTTCGAAGAACCTGCTTCAGACGACAATGATGATATAAAGTAGTACCCATTATAATATGTGCTCCGGTTCCTTTGGGGGCCGGAGCACAAAGAATATAGGAGGCCATCTATGTTAGTATCTGCAGAAGAAATGCTTAAGAAGGCCAAGGCTGGACACTATGCCGTTGGTCAGTTTAACATCAACAACCTTGAGTGGACAAAGTCCGTTCTTCAGGTTGCACAGGAAATGAATTCCCCTGTTATCCTTGGTGTATCCGAAGGTGCAGGAAAGTACATGACAGGCTTTGGCACTGTCGCAGCAATGGTTAAGGCAATGGACGAGAGTCTTGGAATTACTGTTCCGGTTGCTCTTCATCTTGACCATGGAACATATGAAGGATGCTATAAGTGCATTAAAGCAGGATTTACATCCATCATGTTCGACGGATCACATTATCCGATTGATGAAAACATCGCAAAGACAAAGGAACTCGTACAGGTTGCTCATCAGATGGGTCTTTCCATCGAAGCTGAAGTTGGTGCTATCGGCGGCGAGGAAGACGGAGTTATCGGAATGGGTGAATGTGCAGACCCTAACGAATGCAAGGCTGTAGCAGATCTCGGAGTAGATATGCTTGCTGCCGGAATCGGTAACATTCATGGTAAGTATCCTGCAAACTGGAAGGGACTCAGCTTTGAGACACTTGCAGCAATTCAGGAAAAGACAGGAGTAATGCCACTCGTTCTTCACGGCGGCACAGGTATTCCTGAAGATATGATCAAGAAGGCAATCTCCCTCGGAGTTGCAAAGATCAACGTAAATACAGAGTGCCAGCTTTCATTTGCTGCTGCAACACGTAAGTATGTTGAAGAAGGAAAAGACCTTGAAGGAAAGGGCTTTGACCCAAGAAAGCTTCTTGCACCGGGTGCTGAAGCCATTAAGAATACAGTTCGCGAAAAGATCGCACTTTTCGGTTCTGCAAACAAGGCTTGATCAAAAAAATGATATTGCTTTATTAAATCAAAAACAGGATTGCTCGGGAGGAAACACCCGGGCAATCTTTTTTTGGAAAAAATTATAAAAAAATGCTTGCAATAATATAAAAATGGGTGTATAATCCAAACCGTTGTGACCTTGATAGCGATGAAGCGTGAGGTTGCTGTGTAGAAATACACAGGTTTTCCGTGGAGCAAATGTCAAGTTATGATACCTGGCGACAAGTCACTGTACAGAACCAAATATCTGCGAAAGCAGAGAATCGTGTTGTTTTTCAACCATCGGGAGGTTGAGCGATCATAAGCAGCCAAGGTTTTGTTTTTCCTTGGTTTGTTATTCCGGCGGGTAAGAAACACACGGACGTGTGTACAGTCACCGCTTGTCGTACTGCAATTAAGTGCGAATAAGGAGGCGACTTTTTTTATGGCAAGTCAAGTAATGAGAATCACACTCAAGGCTTACGATCATCAGTTAATTGATGCATCTGCAGCAAAAATCATCGACACTGTAAAGAAAACTGGATCTAAGGTGAGCGGACCTGTTCCTCTTCCTACTAAGAAGGAAGTTGTTACAATTTTAAGAGCCGTACACAAGTACAAGGATTCCAGAGAGCAGTTCGAGCAGAGAACTCACAAGAGACTGATCGACATCATTGCACCTACACAGAAGACAGTAGATGCATTATCAAGACTTGAGATGCCTGCAGGCGTTCACATTGTAATTAAGATGAAGAACAACTAATGCAGACAAAACAGTAAGAGAAAATCCTTAGGGTTTATATACAGGGTCCAAGCGATTCGTTCCTTATTATAATAAGAAGAGCGGGTACCAAGCATCCGATAGACCGTCTAGGATGACCATGTTGCAAACTAAAAATAAGAATCAATGTGGTCCGCTGTAGATTTTAAAGGAGGCAAAAAAATGAAGAAAGCTATTTTAGCTACAAAAGTCGGAATGACACAGATTTTCGGCGAAAACGGAACATTAATTCCGGTTACTGTACTTCAGGCAGCTCCAAACGTTGTTACACAGGTTAAAACTGTTGAGAACGATGGCTATGCAGCAGTACAGGTTGGCTTTGGCGAGATCAGAGATGTTCTTGTAAACAAGCCAAGAAAGGGACACTTTGCAAAAGCAGGTGTTGCTAACAAGAGATTTCTTAAAGAGTTCAGGTTTGAAAACGCTGAAGAGTACACTGTAGGTTCAGAAATCAAGGCTGACATCTTCACAGAAGGTGAAAGAATTGATGCTACAGGTATTACAAAGGGTAAAGGTTTCCAGGGCGCTATTAAGAGACATGGACTTTCAAGAGGACCAATGAAGCACGGCTCCAAGTATCACAGACATGCAGGTTCTAACGGACCGGCTACTACACCGGGTAGAGTATTCCCTGGTAAGCACATGCCTGGACAGATGGGTAACGTGAAGGCAACAGTACAGAACCTTGAGATTGCTAAGATCGATGTTGAAAACAACCTTATCTTAGTTAAGGGTGCAGTACCTGGTTCCAAGAAGGCTCTCATAGTCTTAAAGGAAACAGTAAAGAAAGCAAACTAACGCTTTAAGAAAGGAGGATCTTTAGAATGGCAACAGTTAAAGTTTATAATATGGAAGGCAAGGAAGTTGGTTCATTAGAACTTAACGATGCAGTCTTCGGAGTAGAAGTAAATGAACATTTAATGCATTTAGCAGTAGTTGGCCAGCTCGCAAATATGCGTCAGGGCACACAGAGCGCACTTACTCGTTCAGAAGTAAGCGGTGGCGGTAGAAAGCCTTGGAAGCAGAAGGGTACAGGCCATGCTAGACAGGGATCAACAAGATCACCTCAGTGGACACACGGCGGCGTAGTATTTGCTCCAAAGCCACGTGACTACTCTGTTAAGATGAATAAGAAAGAAAAGGCACTCGCTGTTAAGTCTGCTCTTACATCAAAGGTAGCAGAGAACAAGTTTATCGTACTTGATTCCCTTACACTTGATGAAGTTAAGACAAAGAAGATGGTAGCAGTTCTTAACGGTTTAAACTTAGAGAAGGCACTCGTAGTTACAGGTGAGAAGAATGATAACGTAGTTCTTTCCGCAAGAAACATTCCGGGTGTTCAGACAACAGCATCCAACAGCGTTAACGTATACGATATCTTAAAGTACGATACAGTTGTTATGACAAAGGATGCAGTTGCAAAGATTGAGGAGGTGTACGCATAATGGCAGATCTTAAGTATTATGACGTAATTTTAGCTCCTATGGTTACCGAGAAGAGCATGAACTCCATGGCTGAGAAGAAGTACGCTTTCTCCGTAAATCCGGCAGCAACAAAATCACAGATCAAGGAAGCAGTTGAGAAGATGTTTGCAGGCGCAAAGGTTGCAAAGGTTAACACAATGAACCTTGATGGTAAGAACCGCAGACGTGGTATGACAACAGGTAAGACAGCAAAGGTTAAGAAGGCTATTGTTCAGCTTACAGCTGACAGCGCAGACATCGAGGTATTCTCAGGTCTGTAATAAATAATAAGGTGCTGAAAAAGAAGGGCTGCAAAGCAACGGCTTAAGTCGTGTGCAGGAAAGGCCCGAAAGCATAGCACAGTCACTTTGAAAGGAGTAACAAAAATGGGAATTAAAACATATAACCCATATACACCTTCAAGAAGAAATATGACAGGTTCAGATTTCAGCGAAGTAACAGCTGCAAAGCCTGAGAAGTCATTATTAGTTTCTTTAAAGAAGAATTCCGGTCGTAATAACCAGGGAAAAATTACAGTAAGACACCAGGGCGGTGGATACAGAACAAAGTACCGTCTTGTTGATTTTAAGAGAAATAAGAAAGATGGAATTCCTGCAAAGGTTGTTTCCATTGAATACGATCCAAACAGAACAGCAAACATCGCTCTTATCTGCTATGCAGATGGCGAGAAGTCCTACATCCTTGCTCCACAGGGACTTATGGTAGGCGATACTGTTATGAGTGGTGAAAAGGCAGAAGTTAAGGTTGGTAACTGCTTACCTCTTTCTGCAATTCCTGTTGGTTCCAACGTACATAACGTTGAGCTTTATGCAGGAAAGGGCGGCCAGATGGTTCGTTCCGCAGGTAACGCAGCTCAGCTCATGGCTAAGGAAGGAAAGTACGCAACACTTCGTCTTCCATCCGGCGAAATGAGAATGGTTCCAATCGATTGCCGTGCAACTATTGGTCAGGTTGGTAATATCGATCATGAACTTATCAAGATCGGTAAAGCAGGCCGTAAGCGTCACATGGGCATTCGTCCTACAGTTCGTGGTTCTGTCATGAACCCTAACGATCACCCACACGGTGGTGGTGAAGGTAGAACAAGCGTTGGTCGTCCAAGCCCTGTTACACCTTGGGGTAAGCCGGCTCTTGGTCTTAAGACACGTAAGAAGAGCAAGCCTTCAAACAAGCTCATCGTAAGAAGACGCGACGGTAAGGCATTAACAACAAAGTAGTTGATTAAGGAGGTTAATCGATATGGCACGTTCATTAAAGAAGGGTCCATTCGCTGACGAGCATCTTCTTAAGAAGGTAGATGCAGTAGTTAAATCAGGTGACAAGCAGGTTATTAAGACCTGGTCAAGACGTTCCACAATCTTCCCTCAGATGGTTGGTCTTACAATCGCTGTTCATGACGGAAGAAAGCATGTTCCTGTATATGTTACAGAGGATATGGTTGGACATAAGCTCGGTGAGTTCGTTGCTACGAGAACATTCCGTGGCCACGGCAAGGACGAGAAGAAGACAAAATAATCCAATAAAATAAATTAATGGCCGGGTAAAAGCCCAGGCGGAAGAAGAATGGCGGAGAACCGTCAGATTTTGAAAGGAGGTTTCATCCATGGCTAAAGGACATAGATCCCAGGTTAAGAGAGAAAGAAACGAAAGCAAAAGAGATACAAGACCGTCAGCTACATTAAGCTACGCAAGAGTATCCGTTCAGAAAGCTTGTTTCGTTCTTGATGCCATCAGAGGCAAGGATGTACAGACAGCACTTGGTATTTTAGCTTATAACCCAAGATATGCTTCTACTTTAATAGAGAAATTACTCAAATCAGCGATTGCAAACGCTGAGAACAACAACGGTATGGATTCATCCAAACTTTACATTGCAGAGTGCTATGCAAACTGCGCACCTACAATGAAACGTATGCACCCAAGAGCACAGGGTAGAGCTTACAGAATTTTAAAGAGAATGAGTCACATTACAGTTGTATTGAATGAAAGATAAGGAGGGCAATCATGGGACAGAGGGTTAATCCTCATGGATTAAGAGTCGGAGTTATCAGTGATTGGGAGTCCAAGTGGTATGCAGAGGGCGACTTCGCTGACAACCTTGTAGAAGACTACAATATCAGAAAATTCCTCAAGAAGAAGTTATACAAAGCAGGAATTGCAAAGATCGAAATTGAGAAGAGAGCAGCTGACCAGATTAAGGTTATCATTTATACTGCTATGCCTGGCAAGGTAATTGGTAAGGGCGGCACAGAAATTGAGTCCTTAAAGGCTGAAATCGGCGCTTTCACCCCAAAGAAGGTCAACGTTGAAATTAAAGAAATTAAGAGACCTGATGGAAATGCACAGCTTGTTGCTGAAAACATTGCAGGACAGCTTGAGAATCGTGTTTCTTTCCGTCGTGCTATGAAGTCCACAATGTCCAGAACAATGAAGTCCGGAGTTAAGGGTATTAAGGTTAACTGTTCCGGTCGTCTCGGTGGTGCAGATATTGCGCGTGCAGAGCACTACATTGAAGGAACTATTCCACTTCAGACATTAAGAGCAGATATTGATTATGGTTTTGCTGAGGCAGACACCACATACGGCAAAGTTGGCGTAAAGGTGTGGATCTACAATGGTGAGATTCTTCCAACCAAGGCACCAAAAAAGGAAGGAGAGCGATAAACAATGTTAATGCCAAAAAGAGTAAAGCGTCGTAAGCAGTTCCGCGGCACTATGAAGGGTAAGGCTTTAAGAGGAAATACAATTTCCAATGGTGAATACGGTATTGTCGCACTTGAACCTGCCTGGGTTAAGAGTAATCAGATTGAAGCAGCCCGTATCGCAATGACACGTTACATTAAGCGTGGCGGTAAGGTTTGGATCAAGATTTTCCCTGATAAACCAATTACAGCTAAGCCTGCTGAAACTCGAATGGGTTCCGGTAAAGGTTCTGTAGAATACTGGGTAGCAGTTGTAAAGCCTGGTCGTGTTCTTTTCGAGATCGCCGGTGTTCCGGAAGAGGCCGCAAAAGAAGCACTTCGTCTTGCTTCACACAAGCTTCCTATTAAGTGCAAGATCGTTTCTCGCGCAGATTTAGAAGGAGGTGCGGGCAGTGAAAACTAATAAGTATGTTGAAGATTTAAAGAAGAAGTCCAAGGCTGAACTTAACGAAGAGTTAGTCGCTGCCAAGAAGGAACTCTTCAACTTAAGATTCCAGAACGCGACAAACCAGCTTGACAACACCAGCAGAATCAGAGAAGTGAGAAAGAATATCGCAA
>JAILFQ010000226.1 GCA_024697505.1 Lachnospiraceae bacterium | reverse complement strand
CCCACGCCATATTTGTTGGCAGAAGGTCTTTAAAAGACCAGCCGGAGTTCTTAGACCTCATTAACAAAATGCGGTCAGAGGGAGTAAGAGCTCAATTTGATATTTACAACGAGCTTAAAGGCGTTTCCGTTATAACGGTTATACTTCCTACATGGTACCAGGGAATGAGCGAGAAAGAAAGAAACAAGCCGCTTACCAAATTAAAGCTTCGCCTGCTTATTAAAGCCACTTCTCTTCTGCTCGGCTTTGGATATGACGATATTGAGGTTGCCTACATTGGACCCGGCTACGAAAAATATGAAGGAAAGACCGTACATCAACTTGCAAAAGAATACAAAAAGTCTGATCTGGACATGTACTTACAGCTTTGCAAGGAGTCCAATTTTCAGGGCAGAGTAAATATGGGCCCTTATACAACAGAAGAAATAATCCACGATTTCGAAAAGAATGAGTTGTGTCTTTACATGACAGATGCCTGGGTTGAAGACCACGGAATCCAAAACCCTGCAATATACGATTGTTTCCCTAAATTCCTTCAGGACTCTTTAAGAGGCCACGGAGACACATTTCCAAAGACCATTAACCGAATGACGGGTGCAACCGCAGACAGGTTTATGTTAAAAGACAGAGGTTACTTAAGACCGGGATATTTTGCGGACATTACTGTATTTGATGAAAAAGTTCTTAAAGAATCCGAAAGAGACAGAACCTCTTCTTTTGGAATTGACAAAGTGTTTATAAACGGAAAAGAAGTTTTTTCCGACGGTGCTATTGACGAAAGCAAATTAAGAACAGCCGGAAGGGCTATAAGAGTATAACAAAAAGCTCCTTTTATGAGGATAAAGCGGATGTTTCAATCCGCTTAACACGGTCCCTCATGAAAGGAGCTTATTTTATGCATATATAAATGTTTTTCTAAAGGTTTCTTACTCAACCTTAATACTTTTAAGTTTGGATGCAAGACCATTTATATCGTTTAAAATTGCAACGGTATTCTTCATGCAAAGAGTTGCGTGCTCAGCTGCATTTACACCCTCTTCCGAGTTTGCCGCAATCTCTTCTCCGGTTGCGGAGATCTGAGAAATATTCTCATTTATTGTTGTGGTGCTGGAAACAATGTTTTCCACATGTGTTTCCAGGGTGGCAACATCTTCGTAACCCTTTTTAACGGCATTTTCAATATCGTTAAATACAGCGTTGGTCTTTTCTATCATTGTGTTCTGGTATTCTATTCCGTTTATTGTCTCGTTTACATTGCTCTCTGCTTTTCCGGCTTCTTCTTCAAGAGACTCTATTACTTCGGAAATATCGTTTGTGGCTTTTTGAGTCTGCTCGGAAAGCTGACGTATTTCGTCCGCAACCACAGCAAAGCCTCTGCCTGCATCTCCGGCACGGGCAGCTTCTATGGAGGCGTTAAGTGCCAAAAGATTTGTCTGTCCGGAAATCTTGGAAATAACGTTGAGAGTGTTTCTTACCTCCGCAACTTTTTTAACCAGAAGTGTTGTACTGTCTACGGTTTTTGCACTGGACTCTCTAACAACCCCTGCCTGCTTTGCAAGTTCACCAACAATATCTGTTCCGTTCTTAACGGTTTCTTCGGATTCTTTAAATGTATTTAAAGTTCCCTGTATAAGCTTCTGAGCCTTGTTTGTGGCACCGCTTATTTCGGAACACATAAGAGCCTGTTTTTGTATGCTTTCCGCTGTAATTTCCATGCTCTGAGCTATTGTGGAAACGGAAGTCTGGTTTTGTGCAAGAGACTTTTCAAGCTCATCAACGGATTCTGAAGAAGACTCACAACTGTTTTGAATATCTCCCGCAACGGAAATAACCTCAAGAGCCGTCTGTTTGCTTGCCTTGGCCCCCGCTTCTATGGTTGCGGTATTCTCTGCCTGGGCTTTCTCCAAAAGCAACCCGCCTATTAAAGATACTGCAATGCAACCCACTGTTGCCATTGCAAGCGCTATAAGATCGTCCGATGTAAGTTTTCCCTGGCCGGACATTCTAACAACAATTATTACAATTGCAACACCAAGAGCAGCATCGCAAATAGCTGTAAGTTTCTTATTAAGATAAACAATCGACGCTATCATTATAGGAAATGCGTAAGCATATATAACCGGAACTATGGTTACAAAGGAAAATACGAAGAATGCAGCCGAACCGCCTATTAAAATGATTACACCCGGCTTTTCCGAATCTTTGTATTTAACCTTGCCGTAAAAACCTGCAACAATCACGCCTATGTTAAAGACCAGGGATATAACCGGCATTATAATGCTGCCCTCGTTCCTGCCGATAACAATAAAATCCGTAACGCTTAACATTAAAAGAATCAAAAAAATGATAGGGAGCACAAAATTTGTGGCTCTCTTGGATTGTGCTTTTGTCATGTCGATTTCTCCTTATGATGTCGGGTCCTTTAATGATCCTATCATTTAATGATAGCACTTTTAAAAAAAATAAACAATATCCCCAAAAATGACACATCATCCCCGTCCACATTTGTGGAACAACACCCCCGTCCCCTTGTGTCATTTTTCGAAATATGCTATTGCAACCGCTCCCGGTCCTATATGTGTGCCTATTGCAGGGCCTATGGCTGCTTCCTGATAGGCGTCTATGTCGTTTGCAAAGAGTTCCGGCAGGGCTGCCACAAAGTTGTCCAGTATAGACCTGTCGGTATCACTGTAGGCCAGAGACCTTGGCATATTCTTATCTATCTGTCCTGCTTTTTCTATTACTTTATTTAAAGCAGAGTGAACCTTTCTGTGTCCTCTCGCGGTGCAGACAAATTCCACTCTTCCGTCCACAACCTGAACTATAGGCTTTAAAGCCAGAAGACTTCCTGCAAGGAAAGCTGTGGTGGAAAGACGTCCGCCCTTTTTTAAGTAGGTAAGGGTGTCCAGTGCAGCAATAGTTTTAATCTTCTTTATCTCTTCGTTTAAAACAGACTCTGTCTCGCTAAGATCCTTGCCTGCGGCAATAAGGTCCATGGCGCGCTGCACAACTATTCTCTCTCCCAGAGAAACAGATTTGGAGTCCACAACACGGATCATATCCTTGTATTTTCCTGCAGCAATACGGGCAGACTGAAAGCAGCCGGAAAGTCCGGAAGAAATGGTTACAACAATGGCCTGTTCTCCCGCTTCCTTTATTTTTTCAAATTCCGTCTCGTAGTCGTATGGACTTATCTGGCTGGTTTTCGGAAGCACAGAGCTTCCCTTTAAACGCTTAAAAAACTCTTCTATGGTAATGTCCACTCCGTCAAGGAAGGTTTCTTCTCCAAAGCTTACCTTAAGCGGAATTACCTTAAGTCCGTACTCTTCTATTTCCTTTGCTGTGTAATCTGCGCCGGAATCCACAATTATATTTATCTTCATCTTATGTCTCCTGATTTCTTTTTTGTTTTGTATCTTTTGTTACAAAAACACACTGTTTGTAATAAAATAATAAACAGGTGTCGTTTAAATATCATAGTGTATTTTAAACAGACACCTGTTGTTCTTCAACCATCACTTTGCATTAAAATGATAGTTACTATGCATTTTTTCAAATAGTGTATAAAATCAGGAAAATGACACAGCACCCCCGTCCCCAAAAGTGTCATTTACTTATCTGACAGTCCCATGGAGATTTGTCTGATGGTGTCGGACATAGCGCTGAGTTCCTCAATGTTTGCGTTAATCTCTTCCATTGCGGAGCCCTGGGAGGCAATATTATCATTTATGCCCACCGTCTTTTCTACCATGCTGCCTATGGTTTCGGACATTTCTCTTAAGGTTGTGGCAATCTCCACGCTGGTCTCCTTAGAAGTTATGGCAAGCTTACCAACTTCTTCGGCAACTACCGCAAAGCCTCTGCCTGCCTCACCCGCTCTTGCCGCCTCTATGGAAGCGTTCAAGGAAAGAAGGTTGGTCTGGGCTGCTATGTTCTGGATAATATCAATTATCTTAAGAGAATCCTCAACAGACTTTGTGATCATATCCGTAGACTTTACTATTTCAGCCTGCTTATCCGCAACACCGGTCATATCCTTTGTGGCCTGGTCTACAGTCTTTGTCATCTCGTAAAGAGCCTGGGAAAGATTGTTTACACTTACTTTCATCTTCTCTTCAATCTCTTTATTCTTCTTGGAATCTGTTATATCCAAAATAGAACCTGCAACAACTATAGGTGTTCCGTCGCTCTCTCTTATTGTTGTACCAAGAGCCTTAAACCATCTGTAGGAACCGTCCTTGCGTCTGAGTCTGTATTCCAGGTCGTAAGGAGTCTTGCCTGTATAGTCGTTAACGTGCTTACTGAAGGCATCCAGTGCCGCCTGCTTATCTTCCGGATGGAGACTGTCGCTCCAGGAATTAAGCACGTTCGGGAAATCTCTTTCATCATTATATCCAAGAAGACGTCTGAACTGCTGGCTCCACCAGAAAGCATTGTTAGGGTTGGAAGGATCTCTTCCCACCACGTTCATGCTCCAACTTCCCTCAGACAATGTCCAATCTATGGCATCGTGTCTTTGAGTTTCAATCTCCAGCTGCTTTGCCTGTTCAGTCTGCTCGGTTATGTCAATAAAGATTCCTATAAAAATTTTCGGAACGCCTCTCTCATCTCTGGAAAGGTTACCTGCCGCGCGGTACCATCTGTACTCGCCGGACTTGGTCTGTAAACGGTAGTTTACATCATACTTCTTGCGGTTTGTCTTGTCTGCAATCGTTGCATTAAACTCCGACAAAACCATGCTCTTATCTTCCGGATGCAACTTGTCGGTCCATGCCTCCAGTGTGTCCGGAAAATCTGTCAGGTTATTGAAACCTATCATTCTACGGAACTCATCACTCCAGACTACTCTGTTAATGTTTCCGCTCTTAGGATCAAAATACATTGTCCACATCCCCGAATGAATAATTTCGTTTACCATGCTAAGTTTTTTTGATTCACTAATTGCATATTCCATTATTTCGGCAGCCTTGTCGTTTATGCAACGAACGGCCTCTTTATCGCTTTCCGAAAGGTCAGCCTGGTTTTTTATCAGGTTTTCACCCTTAAGTACATTGTCCGAGTTGCCGCTTTTTATGGCTGCAAGAAGGGAATCATTTGTTGTTTCCTTTTTTAAAAACATAGTAAACCTCCTTTGTATAATTTGTGCAAAAATACGCACTAATGAACAATATTGTTCATATTATTTTACTCTTAAACGGAAAATTATTCAATCCCATAATCTGCCAATGGCCTAAAAAGCACTTAAAATCGCTTAAAACTCCCCTTGCCAACTCTACCACAAATGATAAAATAATAAACAGGTGTTGATTAAAATGCAGAAAGGGAGAAAAATGGACGCAAGAACAAGATATACCAAGAAAATGATACAGGAAGTTTTTTTGGACCTTTTGGAAAAGAAAAACATAGAAAAAATAACAGTTAAGGAAATATGCGACAAAGCAGAGATCAACCGTGCCACATTTTATAAGTATTACGATAACGCTTTTGACCTTCTTGCAAAGCTGGAAACCGAAACTATGGAAAAACTTAAGGATGAAATAAACTCTCTTCCCAATTTAAACTTTATAGGCATCTTCCGCCTTGTACTCAATAAAAATCTGGAAAACAGAAGGCTTTACGAGCTCCTATATAAAAA
>JAILFQ010000058.1 GCA_024697505.1 Lachnospiraceae bacterium | reverse complement strand
ACCACATACCATATAAAACTATTCGTATGGTTTTCTTCATAGGCGACACGATTTTGGGGATTATCTGTCAGTCCGCCCCCCAATGAGGGCAATGCCGCCCCTGACTATCTTTTCCCCCATTACTACAATACAATCTTTTGTTAGTTGGTGTACAATGTTCACAACTGTCCTTAAAAAAGCACTCATTCTTAGCCATAAAAAATTTCCTCAATCAAGGAATTGTAGGTATAGGTATACCTGTCAAGGTACACCTATACCTGATATGCGTAGTATATCAATGCCTTCGGGCGCTGTCAATGCCGTTTTAATTTTGTAGGTTTTCGCCGTTTGAAAAATGTTGTTTTTTAGTCAAAAAAATACTACTCGTTAAACAGCGTGTTTATTCTTTTCTGTTTTTCTTTCATTAACTCTTTTCACTCTTTCAAGCGGTAGCTTTCGCCTTTGACGCTTATTACCTGGCAGTGATGCAGTATTCTGTCCAAATAGGTTAGCACCCTGTATGTCCATGGACAGGTAACCGATTTCATCGATTATAAGAACTTTGTATTTTGCCAGGGTCTTTAGCTTTTCCTCGAGGCGGTTCTCGTACTGTGCTTTATTTAGGATATTTATTAATTCATGGCAGTTAAAGTGGTGAGTAGAATAACGGTTGCTTGCGGCTATCATTCCAAGAAATACAGCCAATGTGTTTTTCCTACTCCGGGAGTGCCAAGAAACACAACGTTCTCCCTGTTTTCAACAAAACGCATAGTTGCCAGTTCCATGATCTGCTCCTTGTCTATGCTTGGCTGGAAACTAAAATCAAACGTATCCAGACTCTTTCGGAAGGGAAATCCTGCCATTCTTATCTGGTTTTCCGAAGCCCTACCCCGTTTCGCCTTGGCTTCCTGAGTAAGAAGGTAGTCCAGCACATCCACTACATTTGTTTTTTCGTGTATAGCTGATTCGAGATAATTATCAATGATCATCAAAGTATTTTTCATGCCCAGAATCTCGAGATTATCTTTTATACGGTCATAAGCCAGCTCATTCATCGATATCACTTCCAATCAGGATGTCATACTGCGTAAGGCTGTTGGGAACAATAGAATAATCTATCATTTCAGGGCCGTGAATCAGTGTGTTTTTAGCGTGAAACGCCTGCCTTGTCATAAGAGGTCTGTAGTGCTCCTTATTGACGGTGATTTCGTTTTTGTTATAGGATAGTCTGTATAAAGCAATCCGTTCACCATTATAGTGAATGGATAAAGTGTTTTGCAGAACAAGGACTGTCACATCTTTGCCAATGTATTCTGCGGGAACGGAGAACTTATTGCTGGCATAACTGATGAGAAAGTCTTTTTCTACCTTTCGTACATTCATTCTGTCTGTGATGTACTCGCGCAACATAGGCTGCAGACATTCTTCTGAAAGTTGCTGCGCGGGTATCTTATAGGTGGTTCCGTGGACGCGGTTATTGAACTTTCTGCACCAGGCCAATGCCTGTCCGTTTAAATCTTCAAGTGAACTGTACCTTATGCCCACCATGAAGTTTTCACGAACGTAGCGCACGGTTCTTTCAACTTTTCCCTTTGTCTGTCCTCTGTAAGGTCGACACAACACCGGCTTAAATCCGTAGAATCCCGCAAAATCAACAAACTGCGGATTCATTTCGCTCTCAGACTGTTTTAGAGATGAGTAAAATATCCCAACCTATCACTGAAGAAAAACCTTTATATATTTCCATTAAGGATGTTCAAAGGCTATACATGCCAGCTTTATCGTTACGTAAGATAAGAAGACTTGTTACCTTCTATGTTCATACTCTCCGTATTGGCAATCGTATCCTTGTCGACAGAATGCAGTTAGAAGAATTGCTAAAAGATCAGGAACGAGATTTCCTAAAATAGCACAAAACCCAGTAAGCAACCGTTGAGCTTACTGGGTTCACTATTTACTTTCCTCTGTTCACCGTCCTTTGGGTGATGTGAAGTGAAGTCATTCCTCTGTGGAAACTCCTTATCATATCCTAAAATCATTATTACCTATGCCACAACTGAAAATGACGGTGTCTTGCATTTTTTAAAATCATTCTGGCGACTATCGACTTGCCATCCTGAGAGAAAAATTGAAAGGATGACAAAACTGCCATCCTTTCCTCTGTTTACTGTATTCTTGAGAATTCTGCACTCACTACTTATGGTACGGTTCGCCGGATATTATTCTGTAACTTCTGTAGATCTGCTCCAGCAGGACCACGCGCATTAGCTGGTGTGGGAAGGTCATTTTGGAGAAGCTTAAAAGAAGGTCTGCTCTTTTGTCTATTTCCGGGGCGGTACCGAGAGAACCGCCTATAATAAAGACTATGTGGTCTTTTCCGTTAATTCCTATGTTTTCTATCTTTGAAGCAAGTTCTTCGCTTGTAAGCTGCTTTCCTTTAATTGCAAGCACTACCACAAAGGCGGAATCCGGTATGTACTTAAAAAGTCTTTCGGCTTCTTTTTGCTTTATCTGCTCGTTAAGAGCCTCTCCTGCGCCGTCCGGCGTTTTTTCGTCGGCCACCTCTATTATTTCCGGCTTACAATAGCGGGAAAGCCGCTTCATATATTCTGAAACGGCTCCGTTAAAATAATTTTCTTTAATTTTTCCTACGCAAAGAATAGTTATCTTCAATCTTCGTCATCCTTATCATTTTCATCGGACTTGTTTTCGCTCTCTTCACTCTCTGCCTCTTCCTCAGGAAGTTTGCAAACCTTTGCAAGAGTTATCATTTTGTCCTTTGTTTCAAGTATCTCAATGGAATAACCGTTGTAGGTTATTGTTGCATGCTCATCGTCCTGCGGTATATGGTCAAGTTCGGAAATGATAAGCCCGTTAAGGGTATCCACATCTTCCGCAAGAATAGGCATTTTTGTGGCTTCCGCCACATCCTCAAGGTCCGTACTGCCCCGTATTATAAAGGAACCGTCTTCAAGTTCCCTAATATCCTCTACTTCCTCGTCGTCATACTCGTCCTGAATCTCGCCGACAATTTCCTCAAGAATATCTTCCATTGTAACAATACCTGCGGTCTGGCCGTATTCGTCTATGGCAACAGCCATATGCACTCTCTTCTTTTGCATGTCCGAAAGAAGTACGTCCAGGCTTTGTGTATCCGGAACAAAATAAGGCTTTCTGCAAAGTTTTCTTACAGAAACGGACTTCATTTTTTCAGGTGTGTTCTTCATATACAAGGTCATAACGTCCTTAAGATGAAGAATACCGATTATATTTTCAACACTGCCCTCATAAACAGGGTAACGTGTATAAGATTCGTTTAACATAAGGTTCATTGCATCATAAACATCCATGGAAACATTTATTGCCACAATGTCCCTTCTATGGGTCATAACATCATAAACGTGTGTATCGTCAAATTCGAATATGTTGTTTATCATTTCGGCTTCTTCGGCTTCTATTGCACCGCTT
Organism: Lachnospiraceae bacterium; assembly: GCA_024697505.1. GTDB lineage: Bacteria > Bacillota > Clostridia > Lachnospirales > Lachnospiraceae > JAILFQ01. Next base: position 6,977 of record JAILFQ010000058.1, on the reverse strand, counting down.
TCGGAAGCTTCCGTAACGGAGGAAAGTATTTCTTCTTCCGTAACTCTTTCTTCAAGTTCAGACGCTTTTACATGGAAAAGCATTAAAAGCCCAAGAGTAATCTTTTCAAGCACAAATGATACCGGACCAAGAAGTGCCATAACACACTTCATAAGACCGTGTGTAGACTCCGCAAAACCTTCGGCATGTTTAAAAGCAAGCTTTTTCGGGAGTTTAATGGAAAAAAGCTCAACTATCATTATCTGAAGAATGCAGGCAAGTACAAGCAAAGTCCACTTTAAAGGACTTGTAAAACCCTGTTCTTCACATACATTAAGCAGGTACACTGCCAGATCTTTGTAAAAGAAATATGTGATAGTTCCAAAACTGGCAACTCTTATAAGATCCGTTGCCGTCATCATTCTTCTGTGTCTTTCTAAAATAGAAAGTACTGCAATTGCTTTTTTGTCTCCGTCTTCTTCCTTTCTTTTTTCAAGCAAAGGCTCGCTTACGCTTTCAAAAGCCGTAACCATGGCCTCTGTTATTGCGTTTACCAAAATTAAAACAAAAACGATTATCACTCCACGTATGGGATGAACGTCCATAAAAATAAAAACTCCTTTCACTTTCAGGCTAAGGGCAGACAGCTCTTAACATCTATTATTTTACCGTCCCTTGTATAAACTCTTGGGACTCTTTTAGCAACATTGCAAACCACTTCGTAATGGAAGGATGTCTCTGTAAGTTCACCTATGGTTTCGGCAGTAATAACTTCATCTCCGTCTCTTCCCATAAGAGTTACCACATCCCCCTCCTTTACGCCCGGAATATCCGTAATGTCCACCATAAACTGGTCCATACATATTCTTCCGCGTATAGGCGCCTTTTTACCTTGGATAAGCACCCAGCCCTTGTTCGAAAGAGCTCTTGGATAACCGTCTCCGTAGCCTACAGGTATTGTTGCTATAATCTCCCTCTTGTCCGTAACGTAGGTTCCGCTGTAACCAATTCCGCTTCCGGCCTCAAGGGTCTTAATAAATGATACCTCGCTCTTAAGTTCCATTGCAGGCCTTATCGGCATCTTTTCTTTTGTAACATGGTCCGAAGGGTACATTCCGTACATGGTAATTCCAAAACGCACCATATCCTGGTCTCCTTCCGGAATGTCTATTATTCCGGCCGAAGCGCAGGCATGTTTAACGGGAATGTTCATTCCTTTTTCTTCAAGCTTTGAAACAAAATCTTTAAAAATTTCAACCTGATGTTCGGAAAAATCCTTTTCCTCGTCATCAGCCTTGCAAAGATGGGTAAAAATACCGACAATTTCTACATTTTTAAGATCTTTATATTTAAGAATTTCAGATAAGTTTTCGTTAAAGCACTCCGGCGTTACCTGATAACCTATTCTGTTCATTCCGGTATCCAGTTTAATATGCAGCTTGGCCTTTTTTCCAAGTTTTTCGGAAATTTCATTATACTCTTTTGCCGTTTTAAGAGAAAAAACGGTCATCTGAATATTATTTTCAATTGCCTTTGCGGCTATTCTTCCGTCTGTATGTCCAAGTATGAGTATAGGCTTTTTTATGCCTGCCTGTCTGAGTTCCAGGCCCTCTTCCAAAACGGCAACCGCAAATTCATCAACTATATCTTCTATATTTCGCGCAACCACAACAGCTCCATGGCCGTAGGCATCTGCCTTAACAACCGCCATTGTCTTTGTGCCCTCCGGAAGAAGTTTCTTTCCGGCTAAAATATTTCCTCTTATCGCGTCTAAAGATATATCTGCCCTAACGCGAAAATATCTTTGGTCCAAAATCTTATTCCCCTCTTTTCTGTAATGCAACGGGTATTCCTTCAAGAATGTCGCTGGCAAGCATGGAACGGACTCCCTTTTTCTGAGCCGCAATATTGCCTGCAGTGCCATGGAGGTAGCAGCCTAACATTGCAGCCATTCTTGGCATTTCGCCTTGTGCAATAAGGCCGCCGATAATTCCGGCAAGCACATCTCCGCTTCCTGCGGTAGCCATACCGTCATTTCCGGAAACATTTATGTAATCCGAACTGCCAAATGATACTATTGTTCTTACGTCCTTCTTAACAAAAATAAGATCGTTGTTTTCCGTACAGATCGAACTTGAATCTATAAGACAGTCTACAAGGTCCTTCATTGGTATTCCCGTAAGGTTTGAAAGCTCTTTTTTGTGAGGTGTTAAAATCGTACCCGCCGGAAGAAGTTTTGCAAGATATGCTATCTTTTCCGCAGGTTCTGCCTTTTCCCCCAGCTTATCATTTATTACCCTTGCTATTATGTTAAGTCCGTCTGCATCCAGTACAAGCGGAACCTTACATTCGTTTAATACATAGTTTACAAGACTTGCGCCGGGAGCCGAAGTACCAAGACCCGGTCCAATAACTATAACGCTTGCCCAAAGGATGGTATCCTTTATTACCTCCACGTCTTCAGGCACAATTGCACCGCCTTCGGTAGAGTATGTTGTAAGTATAGCCTCAGGAAGCTGTTTCTGCAATATCTCCCTGTTACTTTCATCAGTCAAAATACGAACAATGCCCGCTCCGGTATTATATGCGGCAGCTGCGGCAAAGTAGGCGGCACCTGACATATTCTTGGAACCGGCCACAACAAGAACCCTTCCGTAAGTTCCCTTGTTGGAATTCTTTTTTCTCGGAAGCATTAAAGATTCCACCGGTTCGTCAAAGTAAAATCTTGTAGGAGGCTCATCCAGAACTATAGGTGCAAAGCCTATATCTTCCACATAAACAAAACCGGTATATTCTGCGCCCGGAAAAAGAAGACAGCCTGTCTTTACGTAGCCGAAGGTCACTGTCATATTGGCATTTACGGCAATAGGCATGATCTTTCCGTCGTCTGCGCAAACACCGGACGGAACATCAACGGAAACCACTTTCTTGCCGGATGCGTTGATGGCCTCTATAAGTTTTTTTATGTCTCCTGTTATATTTCTTGAAAGCCCCGTTCCGAATATGGCGTCTATTATGGCATCATACTTTGAAAAATTAGGTTTTCTAAGTATCTTAATTCCCAGATTTCTTGCTATCTTAAGCTGAAGTTTTGTTTCTTTGGTAAGTTTCTTCCTGTCTCCCGCAATATATATTTCTGTGTTGTAGCCTTTTAAAAAGAGAATCCTTGCTGCCGCAATCCCGTCACCGCCATTGTTTCCGGTTCCGCACACAGCAATTATCTTGTCCGAAAAGGTAATTATTTCAACAGCATGGGTTGCAACCGCCATAGCTGCCTTTTCCATCATAACCGTTGCAGGAATGCCTATTTTTGAAATGGTTGTTTCATCAATAAGCTTCATTTGTCTGGTTCCGCACGCATACTGCATATAATTCCCTCCTTAAATGTACAAAATGATCCTTATTCTCCTTCCGCCACTGCCATACCAACCGCGCACCCGGAGACATCCGATATGGAAACATGAATTCTGTTTACGTTAATCTCTTCTGCTTTTTTCTTTGCTCCTCCGTAGAGATTTACAAAAGGTTTTCCGGCTTTATCCCTAAGTATTTCAACTTCTTTTGGTCCAAAACCGGAGAAGCCGCTGCCCAGAGCTTTTGCCACTGCCTCTTTGGCGGCAAAATTTCCGGCAGCGGAAGCAGGTCTCTTTTTTATAAGTTCCGCCTCTGCATCAGTATATGTGTTTTTCAAAAAGCCTTCTCTTTCAAGAGCTTTTTTTATACGCTCGGTTTCAATAATGTCAGTACCTACACCGATTATCATTATTTCTTGTCCTTTTCTTTTTCCTTGTTCATCTTTTCATCCATTGTCTTAATCTTGCAGGAAAGTCTCATAAGGCTTTCTGCCAGATGAACATTCTCCTGAGCAACCGTCGGAGGAAGATGAAGGTCTGTAGGAGCAAAGTTCCAAACAGCTCTTATTCCCCACTTAACAAGATCCGCAGCGACCTGAGGAGCCTTTTCTTTAGGAATTGTAAGAGCAGCAATATCAACCTTATTGTCCTTCATAAACTGCTCAAGAACAGACATGCTGCGGATTTCGATTCCCCTTACAGAAGTACCTATTATAGCAGGATTAACATCAAATATTCCTATTATGTCGAAACCCCGCTTCTGGAAATCCGAATAATTGGCAAGAGCCTGTCCAACATTTCCGGCACCTATTATTATAACCTTGTTCTTTTTATCAAGGCCTAAGATCTTACCGATTTCGTTGTAGAGGTATTCTACGTTATATCCGTAACCTTGCTGGCCAAAGCCGCCGAAATTGTTAAGGTCCTGTCTGATCTGTGACGCTGTAACTCCCATTCTTTCGCTGAGTTCCTTTGAAGAGATCCTTACAACATCATTTGATAAAAGCTCGCCCAGATATCTGTAATATCTTGGCAGTCTCTTAATAACAGCTATGGATATTTTTCTGTCACTCATTATGTTTATCTCCGTTTCTGCCTTTTGTACTTTATCTGTACATGGCAAATTTCTTTTCAATACGTTCTCTCATCTCGTCATAGTGACGCTCGCTATTTACAAGATCGTATGCCAGCTTTCCGGAAGAAGAAAGAAGTTCCCTTCCTCCCGTAGCGCAGATAGACCTGAACTCTGTAAAGAGTTTGTTTATGGTCCTCTTTTGCTTAGGATTAAGCCTGCCATGCGCCTCTTCTTCGCATTCTGCAAGTTCCTTTTCTACCAAACGAAGTCGCAGATCGTTTTCCAGAATTCCGGATAGAGTGTCCTCTTCTTCAAGTTCATCTCTAAGAAATTTCTGAGTAACAACAAGCATCTCGTCCTCAAGAGTCTCCACGCACATGGTATTTCTTTTCTTTTCCTGTCCCAAAATAAAGAGACCGTTAAGCCAAAGAATGGTGCTTTCCCTGTTTCCCGCAGTTCCTACGGAATATGTGGCATTGGCATCTTTAAATTTATATTCTACGGAATCCGGTAAAATCTTTTCGGAAACGAAAAGTTCCTTCTCATCGCGTGAATTTGTTTTAATCTGTCCAAGAAGTCTTTTAATATCAATTATATCAAGCTTTCCCGGATAAATAATGTTGTCTGCGCTGATCGTAAGCACAGCAAAAAGGTCTGAAGTATGCTTTATCTTTATGGAATTGATCTTAAGCTCATACCTTACATTTCCTCTGGTAACTATCATTTTTCCTTTGATGGACTCTCCTGTTTGGAAAGAAAAGACCTTTTTTGCGGAATCTTCAGGTTTCCAGATATTGTTCTTTTTAAACTGCTTAACAAAGCTTCCCTTATTGCTCAATTTAACCGGAAGCATAAAGTAAAATCTGTTGTATATATCCTTCGGTACAAATCTGTTGTATCGTATTTCTTCGGCATTCAGAATATAATCCCTGAAAATTACAAGCCAGCCCTCCAGGGTATCCTTGTCTTCCTGCTCGGCTTCAAAAACGTCTCTAAAATCTCTTCCGAGAGCAAGAAGCATGCTTTCCAAAGAGCAAACCTCATAGTTCAGTCCTGTCTTTTCGGTAAGAGCCTCAAACATTCTGAGAATCCTGGATTTGTTCTGAGTCATAAAAAGGTCGGAATCATTGTATTTTTCAAGAAAACCCGCAAGTTTAAGAACCGTTTCCGGATCGTTTGCTTTGCCTGTAAGCACTGTATGTGAAAGAGGACGCATATCCTTGTCCGTTGCAAGAGCGGTAACTCCAAGACCTTCTTCGGTATTGGTCACCATAAAGAATATTCTGTTTTCTTTTTCACGCTTTAAGTCACTTGCTATCAAATGATACTTCTCTTTTATCTTTTTACGGATACCCGCGCTAAGATACGACACCTCCTCAAAAGCAAAAGCAGATGCCATTCTGCAGAAACTCATGCAATCGTGTATGGCTTCCTTGCCGTCTTTTCTTTTGGCAAGAAGATTAACATCCGGATGATTCTCTCTTAAAGGATCAAAAATATCCGCCATAACGGACTTTTTTTCTGTAGCAAAGATTTCCGTAGGGATGTCTTCTTCAAGAAAAGTAAGCCATTGAAGATAAAAGCACTCCGCGGCGGATATATATTCCTCACTATCGTCTCTTTCTCCTTCGGGAATCTCATCAAAAACATATTCGCTGCTTTCGTAATTTCCATCAGCATCAAACTTAATTGCCTGAATCAAGACCTCGTCTAAAAGGCCGTCTTTTTCAGTAACATCAACGTATATTTCTCTTTTTGTGTATACTTTCTTTTTTGCCATTTTCCCTATCCTTCCGGTAAAAAAATTGTCCCCCGGGCTTTAAGCCTGTGTATAGAAATCCACATCTTATAGTAATGTTTTCTGAGCCAAAAGTCAACAAACGTCTTTAGGCTTGCACCCGTGTAAAACTCGTGATAGAATTAATCCCGTGTGAAATTTTATGCAATTTCATCCAAATCATTATAAAAAATTCGGTATCTACCACAGGTAAGAAAGGACCGGCAACAAAATGACCAACGCAGAAAAGGCTTTACAGCTTCATGAAGAATGGAAAGGAAAATTAACAACAGAGGCAAAATGCAAGGTAAAAAGCAGAGAAGATCTTGCTCTTGCATACACACCGGGAGTAGCGGAACCTTGTAAGGTTATTGCAAAAGACCCGGAGGCTGTTTACAAATACACAATCAAATCCAACACCATCGCCGTTATTTCCGACGGAAGTGCTGTACTTGGTCTCGGCAACATAGGTGCTGCGGCAGCAATGCCTGTTATGGAAGGAAAATGCGTGCTTTTCAAGGAATTCGGAAATGTTAACGCCTTCCCTATTTGTTTAGATACTCAGGATACAGAAGAAATAATCAAAACAGTATGTAATATTGCTCCCGCATTTGGCGGAATTAATCTTGAAGACATTTCCGCTCCAAGATGTTTCGAAATAGAAGAAAGACTTAAAAAGCTTCTTCCTATTCCGGTTTTCCACGACGACCAGCACGGAACAGCCATTGTTGTGCTTGCGGGTACAATAAACGCCCTTAAGGTTGTTAAAAAGACCAAAGAGGAATGCAAGGTG
>JAILFQ010000168.1 GCA_024697505.1 Lachnospiraceae bacterium | reverse complement strand
GGGACATAACCATGGTAACAAAAGTAATAGAGGATGACCTTGAAGAAGTCTGCAAAAACATTCACGATAAATTGGTTGCAGGAATAGAAAAGAGGCTTGATGCGGATGCGCCTCTTGGATTTTTATTGTCCGGAGGGCTGGATTCATCATTGGTATGTGCGGTTTCCTCAAAAATTCTGGAAAACCCCATAAAGACATTTGCAATCGGTATGAATACGGATGCCATAGACCTTAAGTATGCAAGGGAAGTGGCTGAATATATAGGAAGTGACCATACGGAAGTCATCATTACAAAAGATGATGTTATAAACGGTCTTTCAGAGGTTATATCCATGCTTGGTACATATGATATTACAACCATAAGAGCAAGCATAGGAATGTACCTTATATGCAAAGCTATACATAATACAAGCAACATACGCGTTCTTATGACCGGTGAGATTTCCGATGAACTTTTTGGATATAAATACACGGATTTTGCTCCGGATGCGGAAAGTTTTCAGGAAGAAGCCGTAAAGCGTGTCAGGGAGCTTTATATGTATGATGTTTTAAGGGCCGACCGTTGTATTTCTTCAAATTCCATGGAGGCAAGAGTACCGTTTGGAGATCTGGACTTTGTTTCTTATGTAATGAGCATAGACCCGGAAAAGAAACTTAATAAATATAACAAAGGTAAATATCTTTTAAGACATGCTTTTGAGGGGGATTATCTGCCTTACGACATTTTAATGAGAGAAAAGGCGGCCTTTTCCGATGCGGTGGGACATTCAATGGTGGACCACTTAAAAGAATATGCCGAGTCTTGCTACACAGATGAAGAATTTAAAGAAAAGTGCGGTAAGTACAGCTTTGCAAGGCCTTTTACAAAAGAGTCCTTGTTATATAGAGAAATATTTGAAAAGTACTATCCCGGACAGGCGGAAATGGTTAAAGACTTCTGGATGCCAAATAAAGCCTGGGAGGGATGCAACGTAGACGATCCGTCGGCCAGAGTTTTAAAGAACTACGGTGCCAGCGGCAAGTAAAGAAAGGGAGAGAATATGGTTAAGTATGTTTTTGTTACAGGTGGTGTTGTTTCAGGACTTGGAAAGGGAATAACCGCAGCTTCCCTTGGAAGACTTTTAAAGGCAAGAGGTTACAAGGTAACCATGCAGAAGTTTGACCCGTACATTAATGTGGACCCGGGAACAATGAATCCTATTCAGCATGGAGAGGTCTTTGTTACGGATGACGGTACGGAAACGGATCTGGACCTTGGACATTACGAGAGATTTATAAACGAAAGTCTTGGACATAATGCAAACGTAACAACAGGAAAAATATACTGGTCTGTACTTAATAAGGAAAGACACGGAGATTACGGCGGGGGAACGGTTCAGGTTATTCCCCATATTACAAATGAGATTAAGAGCAGAATATACAGAGGAAAAACAGAGGACGAAGATACAATTTCCATAATAGAGATAGGAGGAACCGTAGGAGATATAGAAAGCCAGCCATTTCTGGAATCCATAAGACAGTTTCAGGCGGAAGTGGGAAGAGAAAATGCAATAATCATTCATGTTACACTTATTCCTTATCTTAAAGCCTCGGGAGAAATGAAGACAAAACCTACCCAAATGAGTGTTAAGAGCCTGCAGAGCATGGGACTCTGGCCGGACATTCTGGTTTGCAGATCCGACTATCCTGTGGATGAGGGAATGAGGGAAAAGATTGCGCTTTTTTGTAATGTAAAAAAGGAACACGTACTTGAAAATCTGGATGCACGTTCCCTTTATGAAGTTCCGCTTATGATGGAAAAGGAAAAACTTGCTCAGGCAGTACTTGAATGTCTTAAACTTCCTTGTCCCGAACCGGATCTTAAAAAGTGGACAGAGCTTGTGGAACATTCAATGCATCCTCTTCATAACGTACAGGTTGCTCTTGTGGGTAAATACATAGAACTGCACGATGCTTATCTTAGTGTGGTGGAAGCACTTAAACACGGAGGGATCGCAAACAGAACCGAGGTTTCCATAAGATGGATAGATTCGGAAGATGTTACACCGACAAATGTGGAGGAATATCTTCATGATGTGGACGCGATCCTGGTACCGGGAGGCTTTGGAATAAGAGGTACGGAAGGAAAAATACTTGCGGCCGAATATGCAAGGACAAGGAAGATACCTTACCTTGGGTTGTGCCTTGGCATGCAGGTGGCAATAATAGAATTTGCCAAGAATGTGCTTGGATTTGCAGACGCATCAAGTACGGAATTTGCCCCGGACACAAAACATCCGGTAATTACAATCCTTCCGGATAAAAACGGAGTGGAAAATATAGGTGGTACCTTAAGACTCGGCGCATATCCCTGCAGTCTTAAAGAGGGAACAAAAGCGGCCGCTTTATACGGAACACTTAGTATTTCCGAAAGACACCGTCACAGATACGAAGTAAACAACGATTACAGAGAGGAGTTTGAAAAGGCGGGAATGGTTCTTTCCGGGCTTTCACCGGACGGTTATATAGTGGAAATGATAGAACTTAAAGACCATCCTTTTTTTCTTGCAACTCAGGCGCATCCTGAATTCAAATCCCGTCCGGATGCTCCGCATCCATTGTTTAAGGGGCTGATAGAAGCAGCTCTTAAGTGTAAAGGAGATTAATGATCATGAAGAATTTAACCCCGGATCAAGGTCCAAACGGTCAGCAAAAGACGCTTACAGATCCAAGCTTTGAACATGACAATTGCGGAATAGGCGCAATTGTAAATATTTACGGTAAAAAAAGTCATCAATATGTGGATGACGCATTAAAGATAGTGGAAAAACTTGAGCACAGAGCAGGTAAAGATGCTGAAGGAAAGACCGGAGACGGAGTGGGAATTCTTACTCAGGTTCCGCATGCCTTTTTTAAAAAGGCGTGTAAAGAACTTGGAATAAATCTTGGTGGCGAAAGAGAATACGGAGTGGGAATGTTCTTTTTCCCACAGGACGAATTTAAGCGCCAAAGATCTATGAAAATGTTTGAAATAATTGTGGAAAAGGAAGGGCTTTCTTTCCTTGGCTGGAGAAAGGTGCCTACGGTTGAAAAAGTTTTGGGACCTAAAGCACTTGAAAGCTGCCCTGCAATCTATCAGGCATTTATAAAAAGACCGAAAGACATAAAAGAAGACCTGGCATTTGACAGAAAACTCTACATTATAAGAAGAGTCTTTGAACAAAGCAATGACAATACCTATGTTCCGTCTATTTCCTGCAGAACCGTTGTTTATAAGGGAATGTTCCTTGTGGGACAGTTAAGAACCTTTTTTACGGATTTACAGGATAAGGACTTTGAGTCTGCCATTGCACTTGTTCATTCCAGATTTTCAACAAATACAACACCAAGCTGGCTTAGGGCCCATCCTAACAGATATGTGGTACATAACGGAGAAATAAACACCATAAGAGGAAACGTGGATAAGATGCTTGCAAGGGAAGAGACCATAGAAACAGACTCTTTTTCCGACGAGGACCTTACAAGAGTTCTTCCTATTATTTCTGCCGAAGGTTCGGACTCTGCCATGTTAGATAACGCTCTGGAGTTTATGATAATGGGTGGAATGGATCCGGCACTGGCAGCAATGGTACTTATTCCGGAACCTTGGGAGCATAACGATACAATTTCCGAAAAAGAAAGAGATTTTTACCAATACTACGCTACAATGCTTGAGCCGTGGGACGGACCTGCTTCCATCCTTTTTTCCGACGGGGATGTTATGGGCGCAATTCTTGACAGAAACGGGCTTCGTCCTTCCCGCTATTATGTTATGGACGACGGAAGGCTTATTCTCTCTTCCGAAGTGGGAGTACTTAACGTGGATGAAAGCCATATTCTAAAGAAAGAAAGACTTCATCCCGGGAAAATGCTTCTTGTGGATACCAAAAAGGGAAAGATACTTTCGGACGAGGAACTTAAAGAAATATATGCCGGAAGGGAGCCTTACGGTGAATGGCTGGACCAGGACCTTTGCAACCTTTCGGACCTTAAGATACCAAACGAAAAGGTGCCGTCTTACACAAAAGAAAGACTCCTTCGTTTGCAAAAGGCCTTTGGTTATACTTACGAGGATTACACAGACCAGATTGCGGATATGGCAAGGAACGGTACCGAGCATATAGGTGCCATGGGCGTGGACACACCTATAGCGGTTTTATCGGATAGATTCCAGCCTTTGTTTTATTATTTTAAGCAGCTTTTTGCTCAGGTTACAAATCCTCCTATAGATGCAATAAGAGAAAAAATAGTTACCGCCACTACGGTTTATGTGGGTAAGAACGGAAATCTTCTTTCAGAAAAGCCGGAGAACTGCAGGGTGTTAAAGATTAAGAACCCGATTCTTTCGGATCTGGATCTTTTAAAAATATTAAATCTTAAAAGAGAGGGCCTTAAAGTAGAAAAGGTATCCCTGCTTTTCTTTAAGTCCACACCGCTTGAAAGGGCCATAGACCATCTTTTTGTGGAAGTGGACAGGGCATATAAGGACGGCGCAAATATTCTTGTCCTTTCAGACAGGGGAGTTGACGAAAACCATGTGGCAATACCTTCTCTGCTTGGGGTTGCGGCAGTGCATAACCATCTTGTACGTACCAAGAAATGCATGTCTCTTTCCATCATTTTGGAATCCGGAGAGCCAAGAAATGTGCATCATTTTGCCACTTTACTGGGCTATGGTGCCTGCGCGGTTAATCCGTACCTCGCCCATGCTTCCATTGCAAGCCTTATAGATGAAGGAAGGCTTGAAAAGGATTACTACGCAGCTATTAACGATTACGACAAGGCTATACTTTCAGGAATTGTAAAAATTGCTTCAAAGATGGGTATCTCCACCATTCAGTCCTACCAGGGATCAAGAATTTTTGAGGCTCTAGGTATAGATAAGAGTGTAATAGATGAGTATTTTACGGGAACCGTTTCAAGAATAGGCGGTATTACCCTCAAGGATATTGCAGAGAGTACAGACAGGCAGCATTCCAAGGCTTTCGATCCTTTAGGACTTACAACGGACCTTACACTGGATTCCATGGGAAGACATAAAATGCGTTCTCAGGGGGAAGAACACCGTTACAACCCTAAAACCATCCATATGCTACAGCTTGCAACAAGAGAAGGGGACTACGGGAAGTTTAAAGAATACACCCAAATGATAGACTCGGAAAAGACCGGTTATATAAGAAGCCTTATGGACTTTAATTATCCGGAAAAGGGCGTTCCTATAGAAGAAGTGGAAGACGTTCATTCAATAGTTAAGAGATTTAAGACCGGAGCTATGTCTTATGGTTCTATTTCTGAGGAAGCTCATGAGACTCTTGCCATTGCAATGAATCATTTGCATGGAAAGTCCAATTCCGGTGAAGGCGGAGAAAGCGACGAGAGACTTGAAAGTGCCGGAAGCGCAAACGACCGCAGTTCTGCCATAAAGCAGGTGGCTTCCGGAAGATTTGGAGTAACAAGCAAATATCTTGTAAGTGCAAAAGAAATACAGATAAAAATGGCTCAGGGGGCAAAACCCGGGGAAGGAGGCCATCTTCCGGGAAAGAAGGTTTATCCTTGGATTGCAAAGACCAGACACTCAACACCGGGTGTAAGCCTTATTTCACCGCCGCCTCACCACGACATTTATTCCATAGAAGACCTGGCCCAGCTCATATACGACTTAAAGAGCGCAAATGACAGAGCAAGAATCTCCGTGAAACTTGTTTCTGAAGCGGGCGTTGGTACAATAGCAGCCGGTGTTGCAAAAGCAGGTGCGGGAGTTATTCTTATTTCCGGATATGACGGCGGTACAGGTGCCGCACCGGTAAGTTCCATACATAATGCCGGACTTCCTTTGGAGCTTGGACTTGCCGAGACCCACCAGACATTGGTGAAGAACGGCCTAAGAAGCAAAGTGGTTGTGGAAACCGACGGTAAGCTTATGAGCGGAAGGGATGTGGCTTTTGCAGCCATACTTGGAGCGGAGGAATTCGGCTTTGCAACGGCGCCTCTTGTAACCCTTGGCTGTGTAATGATGAGAGTCTGCAATCTGGACACCTGCCCGATGGGAATTGCAACCCAAAACCCGGAGCTTAGAAAACGATTTGCGGGAAAGCCCGAATATGTTGAAAACTTTATGCTTTTTATTGCCGAGGAACTTCGCGAGTACATGGCAAAGCTTGGCGTAAGAAGCGTGGACGAGCTTGTGGGAAGAACAGACCTTTTAAAGAAAAAAGAAGGGCTTACAGGCCTTGCGGCAGAAATAGATATAAGCGGAATCCTCGGTGAACCGCTTCATGAAGACGTAAAGACAAGGGATAAAAATCCTTTCGGGATTGTTAATGATATTAAGACGGATAAAATCCTTCTTGAGAATGACGCTTCGCTTTTAAAAGCAATAAAAGCCGGCAGGGAGAAAAGAGTTAAGGTTAACGTTTCCAGTATAGACAGAGCCTTCGGTACTTTAATCGGCTCTTATATAACAAGAGAACATCCGGAAGGACTTGCGGAAGACACGATCCTTATTGATTGTGAAGGGGCAGGAGGACAAAGCTTTGGTGCCTTTATCCCTGTAGGACTTACCCTTAACCTTACCGGAGACTCCAACGATTATTTCGGAAAGGGCCTGTCCGGAGGAAAACTTATTGTAAAAGCATCAAAGGATGCAGCTTATGATGCGGAAAACAATGTGATAATCGGAAACGTCGCCCTTTACGGGGCAACCTCCGGAGAAGCTTATGTAGCCGGAATGGCAGGAGAAAGATTCTGTGTAAGAAACTCCGGCGCAAAAACGGTTGTTGAAGGTGTCGGAGAACATGGCTGCGAATACATGACCGGAGGTGTTGCGGTAATTCTTGGCCCGACCGGGAAGAATTTTGCTGCCGGAATGAGCGGTGGAACAGCTTTTGTTTTAGACGAAAACAATTCTTTGTATAAGAACTTAAACAAGGAAATGGTTCTTATGGAAAAGGTTGAACATAAGACGGATAAGGCGGAATTAAGGGAACTTATAGAAAAGCATTACAAATATACCGGTTCCAAAAAAGCCGGTCTTATACTCAAAGACTTTGACGAGTACCTTAAAAAGTTTAAGAAAGTTATACCAACGGACTATAAACAAATGATACAAAAAACAGATGAACTTATAGAACGGGGCATGAGTATTAAAGAAGCGCAAATCGAGGCATTTATGTCTTTGACCGGTTCCGGAAAAAAAGGGAGGGCATAAGATATGGGAAAACCTACAGGATTTATGGAATACGAAAGAAAAGACCAGGTAAGCCTTTCCCCTGCAGAAAGAATCAGGAACTTTGAAGAGTTCCATACAATGCTTTCGGCAAATGAGCAAAGAAAGCAGGGTGGAAGATGTATGGACTGCGGCGTTCCTTTTTGCCAGTATGGTTCATCCATTTCGGGAATGACTTCCGGATGTCCGCTGCACAACCTTGTACCGGAAACGAACGACCTTGTATATATGGGAAACTTGGAGCAGGTTTATTCAAGACTTTCAAAAACTCACAGCTTCCCCGAATTTACATCAAGAGTCTGTCCGGCTCTTTGTGAAGCGGCCTGCACCTGCGGTCTTCATTCACTTCCCGTTGCAACCAAAAGTAACGAAAGGGCTATTATAGACTACGCTTTTGAAAAGGGACTTGTGGAAGAAGAAATACCTAAAGTAAGAACAGGTAAAACGGTGGCGGTAATCGGAAGCGGCCCTTCAGGACTTGCCGTGGCTCAGCTTTTAAACAGAAGAGGTCATTTGGTTACCGTTTTCGAAAGAAGTGAAAGACCGGGCGGACTTTTAAGATACGGAATCCCGAATATGAAACTGGATAAAAGGCTTATAGACAGAAGAATAGAACTTATGGAAAAAGCCGGAGTTATTTTCAAATGCGGAGTTGACATAGGAAAAGACATAAGCGGAAAAGAGATAAAGGAAAGCTTTGACAGGGTGGTTCTTTGCTGCGGTGCTTCAAATCCAAGAGATATACAGGCTACAGGCAGAGATGCAAAAGGAATATACTTTGCGGTTGATTTTCTTTCGGAAGTAACAAGGATGCTTATTAATAATTCATATTCTTCGGAAAAGGTTATAAATTCCGCGGATTTTTCCTTTGGAAGTCTTAAGGGAAAAAGTGTTGTTATAATAGGCGGCGGAGATACAGGTAATGATTGCGTGGGAACTTGTGTAAGACTTGGAGCGGGGAATGTAACTCAGCTTGAGATGATGCCAAAGGCACCTGAAGAAAGAAGCGAAAACAACCCATGGCCCGAATGGCCGAAAGTATTTAAAACGGACTATGGTCAGGAAGAAGCAGCTTTCCTATACGGTAAAGATCCACGGGTATTTTGCACAACCGTTACGGAGTTTATTAAAAACAAGAACGGCAGATTAAGCGGTGTTAAGACGATTAAACTTGAAAGCGGATTTGATGAAAATACAAAGCGAAAAACCATGGTGCCTGTATCCGGAACCGAAGAGATCATAAAAGCAGATATTGTTCTTATTGCCGCTGGATTCCTTGGAAGCCAGGCATACGTTACCAAAGAATTTGGCGTGGAAACAGACCGGAGAAGCAACGTAAGTACAAAAGAAGATAGGCATGAAACATCTGTAAAAAATATCTTTGCGGCAGGAGATATGAGAAGAGGACAGTCTCTTGTTGTATGGGCAATAGCTGAAGGAAGAGCCGCTGCAAGAGAGGTTGATGAATCCTTAATGGGCTATACAGGCCTGTAAAAAAGCACATTTGCAGACAGATTTTAAAAAATGTTTAAAACTTTTTTGATTTAGTGTAAAAAAGTGCTTGCATTTTTATATTGTCTAATATATAATCCCTAACAAGATGAGACGCCAAAGGAGGCACATGCAGTGCTACTTTTGCGTCTTTTTTTAAAAATTCGGCAATCATTAAAAAAAATTATGTTAGGAGATTAAAATTATGTCTTACGTTGATGAAGTGTATGAAAGAGTTGTTAAGCAAAACCCTTCACAGCCGGAATTTCACCAGGCAGTAAAGGAAGTACTTGAGTCCCTCAGAGTTGTTATTGAGGCAAACGAAGAAGAATTTAAAAGAGATGCTCTTCTTGAGCGTCTTACAACACCTGAAAGACAGATCCTCTTCAGAGTACCTTGGGTAGATGACAAGGGACAGGTTCAGGTTAATAACGGATACCGTGTACAGTTTAACTCTGCAATAGGTCCTTATAAGGGCGGTTTAAGATTACATCCTTCTGTAAACCTTGGCATAATCAAGTTCCTCGGCTTTGAGCAGATCTTTAAGAATTCCCTTACAGGACTTCCTATCGGTGGCGGTAAGGGTGGTTCGGATTTTGACCCTAAGGGTAAGTCCGACAGAGAAGTTATGGCTTTTTGCCAGAGCTTTATTTCCGAACTTTATAAATATATCGGAGCCGATACGGACGTTCCTGCCGGCGATATCGGTACAGGTGCCAGGGAGATCGGTTTTATGTACGGACAGTACAAGAGACTTACAAATCTCTACGAAGGCGTTCTTACAGGTAAAGGTTTAAGCTACGGCGGTTCCCTTGCAAGAACTCAGGCTACGGGTTACGGTCTTTTATACATGACTCAGGAGATGTTAAAGTGCAACGGAGTAGATATTAAAGGAAAGACAGTCGCTGTTTCCGGTTCCGGTAATGTTGCCATTTATGCTATTGAAAAGGCCGAACAGCTTGGTGCTAAGCCTGTAACATGTTCAGATTCCACAGGTTGGATCTACGATCCTGAAGGAATAGATGTGGAACTTCTTAAGGATGTTAAGGAAGTTAAGAGAGCACGTCTTACAGAGTATGCCGCAAAGAGACCTTCCGCACAGTATCATGACAAGGCAAGCGAGAAGAACAACCAGTGGACAGTAAAGGTAGATGTTGCTCTTCCTTGTGCAACCCAGAACGAGCTTAACCTTGATGATGCAAAGACACTTGTTGCAAACGGTGTTATTGCTGTATGTGAAGGCGCAAACATGCCTACAACTCTTGAGGCTACAAAATATCTTCAGGAAAACAAGGTATTCTTTGTACCGGGTAAGGCAGCAAATGCAGGCGGCGTAGCTACTTCAGCTCTTGAAATGAGCCAGAACTCCGAAAGACTTTCCTGGACTTTTGAGGAAGTAGATGCAAAGCTTCATGACATTATGGTCAACATATTCCATAATCTTGACAACGCTTCCAAAAAGTACGGTATGGAAGGTGATTACGTTGCAGGTGCAAATATTGCAGGCTTCTTAAAGGTGGCTGATGCAATGAAGGCACAGGGTATTGTCTGATTTTATAAAAAAATTATAGACAGTAAAATAGCATAAGTTTAAAATTACAGTAACTGATAACGGCGTCAGGTCCGGGTGGCATTATGCCGCCGGACGGCGCCGTTTTTTTAGGATAAACAGTGTACTTGGTTAAGCAAAAAAGGAAGGAGAGAAAAATGATAACCCCAAACGATATATTAACTACCATCGAAGAGGAAGATGTTGAATTTATACGTCTTCAATTTACAGACATATGGGGCAACTTAAAAAACATTGCCGTAACACCAAAGCAGATGGATAAGGTGTTTAAAAACAAGTTTAGTTTTGAAGGAAGAGCCCTCTTTGACGATCTTTTGGATTGTGATGAGGATTTTTATCTGTATCCGGACCCGGAGACGTTTGTTATACTTCCATGGAGGCCTCAACAGGGTAAAGTGGGAAAAATAATCTGTGATGTTTGTCATTCAGACGGTACTCCTTGTGCTTTAAGCCCAAGACAGGTACTTAAAGAGAGCCTGGAACGGGCAAGAAAGGCCGGATATACATTCAGGGTAAATGCCCAGTGCGAGTTTTTCCTGTTCCATACGGATGAAAACGGAAATCCTACAACTCTTTCCCACGAGAAAGCGGGATATTTGGACGTGGGCCCTTCAGATTTTGGAGAAAATGCAAGAAGAGACATGGTGCTTACACTTGAGGAAATGGGCTTTGAAATTGAGTCCTCTCATCATGAAAAAGCCCCTGCCCAGCATGAAATAGATTTTATGGCAGATGATGCACTTAAAACAGCGGATAATGTTATGACCTTCAAGTTTGCGGTAAGGTCCATAGCAAAGAGATTCGGCCTTTACGCCACCTTTATGCCTAAACCGGTTGAGGGTGTTGAAGGTTCCGGAATGCACCTTAATTTTTCCATGTACAAAGACGGAAAAAATCTTTTTGAAACCGGGGATAAGGGTGACATTTCCAAAGAAGCTGCCTGCTTTATTGGAGGTGTTATGGCACATGCAAAAGGGCTTTGTGCGGTAACCAATCCTATCATTAATTCCTATAAGAGAATTATTTCCGGCTTTAAGGCACCAAGCCTTATAGACTGGTCCACAAAGGGTGAAAACTCTTTGATAAAGTATCACAACAAGTGCGAAGAGGCAAAGGTTGAGTTAAGATTTCCGGATCCTGCGGCCAATCCTTACCTTGCAATTGCGGCCTGCATAAACGCAGGTCTTGACGGTATATCCAAAAATACCGAGCCTACAACAGGAAGACCTAAAAAACTTCCGGAAAATCTTAGCGAGGCCCTGGACAGTATGGTAAGAGATTACCTTGTGGTAAAGACTCTCGGTGAAGAACTTTCCGACATTTATATTAAAGTTAAGAAGGATGAGTGGAAGAGGTACATGTCTCAGGTTTCTGACTGGGAAATTAACAATTATCTTTCTAAAATGTAAGGGGGGACTGAATGGGCACAATACTTGTTGCAATGCCCAGACCGGAGGATGCAAAACATCTTTCTCAATCCCTTATTGAGAGCGGTAATTATGTTGATATAGAAGTATGTACGACCGGATCGGAAATACTTAGAGTTGCGCACGAAAGAAATTACGGAGTAGTTGTATGTACAAGACAGCTTCGGGACATGAGCTTTATCGAACTTTCGGATTACCTTCCGGAGTTTTTCGGAATGATAGTTCTAACGAAAGATTCTTCTGTTTATGTTAACCCCGAAAAGGGTGTAAGACTTATGATGCCGTTCAGCACGGTGGATCTGCTTTCTACAATAG
>JAILFQ010000128.1 GCA_024697505.1 Lachnospiraceae bacterium | reverse complement strand
TCGGGTCATCCATGGCTCTTAAGGAACAGCATTTTAAGAGAAGACTTGCATATTCTACCATAAGTAACCTTTCTTATATGATATTCGGTGCGGCACTTATGATACCTGAGGGACAGGTCGCGGCGATGTCGCATTTTGTTTTCCATGGTATTATGAAGATCGTACTCTTTATGGTTGCCGGTGCGGTTATACATATGACTGAAAAGAATTATGTCAGCGACCTTTTTGGATTTGGTAAAAAAATGCCGGTAATGTTTGTATGTTTTACAATTGCATCTGTAGCAATAGTAGGTGTACCACCGACAGTAGGATTTATAAGTAAGTGGAATCTTTTATCTGCGGGTGCAATAAGCGGTACCTTTGGCTTTATAGGAGTGGGGGTTTTGCTGATCTCATCTCTTTTAACCGCAATGTATTTGTTTTCAATTGTTATTAAAGCTTTCTTCCCGGGACCGGGATTTGATCCGGAAAGTGTAAAGGATGTTAAAGATCCGAATATGCTTATGAAGTTTCCTATTGTTTTGATCACTGCGCTTGTTTTATTTGGCGTTGCTTTTTCAAGACCTTTTATGAGTTTTCTTGAAAATATAGCATCGGGCCTTATTTAGGAAAGGAGGAGAAAAAATGAACACTATACTTGTTTTATCTTCTGTATTGCTTCCTATGCTTTTGGGGGTCTTGTGCTTTGTTTATAAGGGAGAAAAGAAGCATTTCAGAGATATGGTTTCTATAACCGGGGCTTTTCTTGAAGCTTTGATCATAGGACTTATATGTTTTAGATATACTTCCGGATCTTTTTCGGAAAAGGTTATTATAGATGAAGTATGTGGAATGGGGCTTTCCTTTAAAGCAGACGGCTTTAGATGTCTTTATCTTTGCATTGCTTCATTTATGTGGATTATGGCCGGCATTTTCTCGGTTGAATATCTTGCACATGAACACAACACCAAAAGGTTTTATCTTTTTTGGCTTATGACCTTGGGAACGGTTTCCGGAGTTTTGCTGTCCGCAGATTTCTTCACAACATTTGTATTCTTTGAGATCATGTCCTTTACTTCGTTTGTATGGGTAATTCAAGAGGAGAGCGAGGCGGCTGTACATGCGGGAAAGCTGTATCTTGGGCTTGCGGTTATAAGCGGTCTTGCCATGCTTCTCGGACTCATGATCTTGTTTTACATAACCGGAACGCTGGATATGGATTCTTTACACAGAGCATATAATATGGCTGTGGCAGATGGAAAAGGCAGTATTATGTTTGCAGCGGGGCTTTTAATGCTCACAGGCTTTGGCACCAAGGCCGGTATGTTTTTGCTCCATGTTTGGCTTCCAAAAGCACATACCGCCGCACCTGCTCCTGCATCGGCTCTTCTTTCCGGAATACTTACAAAAATGGGCATATTCGGCATATTAATGATGTCCGTAACAATTTTTGAAGGAGCGGAAAAATTTGGAAAACTCCTTCTTGTGTTTGGTATACTTACAATGTTTACGGGGGCATTTCTGGCACTGTTTTCTCAGAATTTAAAGAAGACACTTGCATGCTCGTCGGTTTCACAGATGGGCTTTGTTATAACCGGTATTTCCATGGTGCTTTTGCTTTCCAATGAGTCTGCTGCTTACGGCGGAACCTTGTTACATATGGTAAATCACTCACTTATCAAACTTGTTCTGTTTATGTGTGCAGGAATTGTATTGATTAAAACCGGTTCCCTTGAACTGGAAAAGATAAAGGGCTACGGAAAGGGAAAGCCTGCTTTTATGGCAGCCTTCTTTATGGGGGCATTCAGTATAGCGGGAATACCTCTCGGAAGCGGATATGTAAGTAAAACACTTATTCACGAAAGTATTTTGGAATACTTGCATGAAATAGCAGGCACAAGTGCTTATGCACCTGTAAAAGCTTTTGAAATAATATTTATGATTACCGGTGGAATGACTCTTGCTTACATGCTCAAACTCTTTTTTGTACTTTTTGTCGATGGTAAAAAAGAAGAGGAGAAACATGATGCAAGACCTCAGTCTAAAGCAGCTGTTTTAATTCCTGCGGCAATTCTTCTTGTTATGGGATTGCTCCCTAACATAGTAATGAAGAATATTGCGGGTTTTGGGGTGCTTTCGGAAGCAGCCGGTTTAAAACAGCTTGGAAATGTGGCTTATTTTTCTTTCGAAAACCTTAAAGGTGGCGGTATATCAATCATTATAGGTATACTTCTCTTTATTCTTTTTGTCAGAAGATCCAAACCACTTCCAAAGTGGGTGGATCTGGAACTTTATGTATATACGCCGCTTATGCTTCATATTTTGCCTTTTGTTTTCGGTTTTGTATGCAGATGCCTTGACAGAATTACAGATATGTTTACACTGTTCATGAGAAAAAGAGTTTTAAACGCCAGGAAAAGAGCGGAGATCGGAACAGAAACCGCTTTTAAGTACAAGTTGTCCAAACTTCTTGCAATTGGCGGAAGAGAGGCTACGGAAGCCGAAAGGCTTCTCGGAACCGGTCTGTCATACAGCTTATTGCTGTTCAGCATAGGTCTTATAGTAGTTCTTTGTTATATGTTTTTCTAAAAATATTTAAGGAGATAATATCATGTATCAGCTTATAGACGGTAAAGCCATTTCTGCAACAATTAAGGATGAAGTAAAGAATGATGTAGCTAAACTTGGAAGTCTTGGAAGAGAAGTTACTC
>JAILFQ010000121.1 GCA_024697505.1 Lachnospiraceae bacterium | reverse complement strand
AGACCATTGTGGACCGTTTTGCGGACGACCCTGCCGCAATGATGCAGGCGGGAATAATATATGCCACAGACCAGATAATAGACCTTTATGCAAACGGCATAACAAACGTTCATGTTTATTCCATGAACAAGCCATCGGTTGCAAAGGGCATTATGAATAATCTGTCAGATATACTTGGAAAGCCGAAACAATAATGATAACAGCGATTAAAGTAACTTATACAAATGAAGATATAGAACCTGTGGACAGGGACGAAGTATTAAGATACGCCGGAATGGGCAGAAGTGTGGATGAAACCCTGAAAAAAGATATTTACGCACTTCTTTCGGACTGCGTTAAGGAGGCTGAAAAAGTTATAAATTACGGCCTTGTTTATTGTGATGAGGAGCTGGTTATAAATAACGGAGGGATTTTAAGCCCTCTTAAAACAGGCTCAAAGAATCTTTTAAAAAATCTTGAAGGCTGTAACCGCTGTGTTTTGTTTGCGGCTACGCTTGGCATGGGAATAGACAGACTTATTATAAAATATGAAAAACTTTCTCCGGTAAAAGCCCTTGTTTTTCAGGCGCTTGGCGCGGAAAGAGCAGAAGCTCTGTGCAACAGATTCTGTAAGGATTTAAAAGCCAAATACGGAGAAAAAAATGTAAAACCAAGATTTTCTCCGGGGTTTGGAGATCTGCCTCTTTCTCATCAGAAAGACTTCTTTAATATTTTAAACCCCGTTAAGTATTTATCTCTTACCTTGAACGAGAGTTTCCTTATGTCTCCTTCAAAGTCTGTAACGGCGGTTGTGGGGATTAAAAGCGGGGAGATTTAAGTACATTTTTTTCGGACGGAAGGATAAAAAATGGATATCAGAGAATATATCAAGAATAATAACCTCTACCTGGACGGAGGAATGGGAACTCTTCTTCAGGAAAAAGGTTTAATGCCCGGCGAACTTCCTGAAAGATGGAACATATCCCATCCGGACATAATAAAGGGAATACATAAAGCATATTACGATGCGGGCAGTAATGTGGTTTCCGCAAATACCTTCGGGGCAAATCCTTTTAAATACTCCGACGAAGAACTGGAAAGCCTTATCGGAGCAGGAATAAAGCTTGTAAAAGAAGCAGCAAAGGAAAGCATAAACACAGCGCCTAAGTTTGTTGCTTTGGATATAGGCCCCCTTGGCAAGCTTTTAAAGCCATACGGAGAGTTAGAATTTGAAACCGCTGTGGAATATTTTAAAAAAATTGCCCTTGCAGGCGCAAAGTTTTCTCCGGATCTTGTTTTAATAGAGACTATGAACGACAGCTACGAAACAAAGGCTGCCCTTCTTGGAGTTAAAGAAGCCTGCGACCTTCCTGTTTTTGTTTCAAACGCATACGGGGAAGACGGAAAACTTATGACGGGTGCGGAACCTGCCGCTATGGTTGCAATGCTTGAGGGCATGCATGCGGATGCAATAGGCGTTAATTGCTCTGTGGGGCCCGATAAACTTGGAGGGGTAATTGAGGAATACTTAAAGTATTCTTCCCTGCCTGTTCTTATGAAGCCTAACGCCGGCCTTCCAAGGACCGAAGGCGGAAAGACGGTATACGATATAGGCCCGGACAGATTTTCGGATCTTATGAAGGAATTTTTGGAAAAGGGCGTAAGCATAGTAGGAGGGTGTTGCGGAACCACACCTGAGTTTATAAATAAGACGTTTATTAAAACTAAGTCAATAAACCATAAACCTGTATCCGGGAAATCTTTTACAATGATTTCCTCTTACACCCATGCAGTGTTGTTTGACAAAAAGACAATACTGATAGGTGAAAGAATAAACCCTACCGGAAAGAAACGTTTTAAGCAGGCTCTGGTAGAAAAAGATATGGGTTATATCTTAAATGAAGGTCTTTCCCAGGCAGAAAAGGGGGCGGAAGTACTTGATGTAAATGTTGGGCTTCCTGAAATCGACGAAGTGGCAATGCTTGTAGACACAATTAAGGAACTCCAATCCGTTTCGGATCTTCCTTTGCAGATAGATACGTCCAACCCTCTTGCAATGGAAAAAGCACTTAGGGTTTACAACGGAAAGCCTCTTATTAATTCCGTAAACGGAAAAGAGGAGAACATGAAAGAGATATTCCCTCTTGTAAAGAAATACGGCGGATGTGTGATAGCCCTTACTCTTAACGAGGGCGGGATTCCAAAGACTGCCGCAGAGCGTGTTGAGATTGCGAAGCATATTGCCGAAACAGCGGCAAAGTACGGAATAGACAAAAAGGATATAATATTTGATACACTTGCCATGACAATAAGTGCGGATAAGGACGCCGCCCTTGCAACCCTGGAATCTTTAAAGACTTTAAAAGAACTTGGCTTTAAGACTTCTCTCGGAGTTTCCAACATTTCCTTCGGGCTTCCGAGAAGAGAACTGGTTACGGCTGCTTTCTTTACACTTGCCATGGAAAACGGCCTTTCAGCCGCAATTATGAACCCGTATTCTTCGGAAATGATGACGGCTTACAATACCTTTAATGCCTTAAAGGGACTTGATGAGAACTGTTCTGACTACATTTCCTTTGCAACTGAAAAACTTCCTGTTTATGAGGAAGAAGCGGCAGGAAAGAAAGGGCTTGTAAAGGGAGAACAAAAGGCACAATCCGGTAAAGACAGCGTAGATAAGCCAAAGGCTGAAAATGGTGATGGCGGCGAAAGCGGGCTGAAAAGGGCAATAGTAAAAGGTCTTAAAGGAGAAGCCGGAGACCTTTGCAAGCAGCTTTTACAGACCAGGGAACCACTTTCCATAGTAAATGATGAAGTGATACCCGCTCTTGATGTAGTGGGAACCGCATTTGAGAAAAAGGAAATGTTCTTACCCCAGCTTCTTATGGCTGCTGAGGCTGCAAATTCCGCCTTTGAAAAGATTAAGGAAAAAATGACCGATACCGGAGCCAAAACAGAGTCTAAGGGAGATTTTGTGATTGCCACCGTTAAGGGGGACATACATGACATCGGTAAGAATATAGTTAAGCTTCTTTTGGAGAATTACGGCTTTACGGTCCACGATCTTGGTAAAGATGTGCCGCCGGAAGATATTGTTGCAGAGACCATAAGAACGCATGCTCCTCTTGTGGGGCTTTCCGCACTTATGACAACAACTGTTCCCTCTATGGAGGAGACTATAAAACAGCTCAGAGAGAAGGCGCCATGGGCAAAAGTGCTTGTGGGTGGTGCTGTGCTTACAAAAGAGTACGCAGACATGATAGGAGCGGACGCTTACGGAAAAGATGCAATGCAGACGGTTAGAATATCTCTTGCCTACATGGAGGAGTTAAACAGAGGTGTTAATAAATAGGGTGTTTGAATAAAAAATGATTAATGATAGGTGGGGATGGTATGGATTTTAAAGGTGCAGACAACAATAAGGAAGCAATGTGTGTAGGTTCATTGCTCAGCGTTCTTTCCAAAGGGTTTACATCCATATTTTACGTGGATCTGGACAATGATACTTATTACTCCGTTCGTAACAAGGTTACATGGGGGGATTACCCGAAGGAGGGAAGCTGGAATGAGTTTCAGCGGATTTATGCCGATGGTGATCTTCTTCCCGAAGACAGGGACTACTATTTAAAGAATTCCACTTCAAAGCACATTAGAGAAGAACTTGAAAAAGATGGCATATATTTTTTAAGTTTCAGAGACAGACATATTCCCGGCCATATAAGTTATTACGAGATGACGGCTATAAAGGATGTGAAAAACACAGAACATTGCAGAGCCATCATTAGTTTTCACGACATTACGCATGTCGCAGAAAAACTGAACGAGACCAAACGCCAGGAAGAATATATCAAGGCGGTTGCAGAAGAGTACCAGTACGTTGCGTATGCAAGAATTGATGATGACACTCTTATCCCTGTAAGACTTGATGACAAAATAATCGAGAGAAACCCTGAGATTGCCTCTTGCAGGCGTTTCAGCGGTATGTATACCTTCCTCGAAAAAAACGTTATAGATACGGAAAGAGAAAAAGCAAGACTTTTGTTTGAAGAAAAAGGTCTTATTAAAGAACTGGATGCGGAACCTCATTATGTATACGAATACAGAATAGCCGTTCCTACAGGCACATCCTATTACCAGATGCGTTTTGTAAGAATGGCAAGATGGGAAGCAGACCACGAATTTCTGTTTGGTATAAGAGATATTACCTCGGAAGTAAAGGAAAGATATTCCGCAATAAGAGAAAGAGAAAGACAAAAATCTTTTATGGGTGGTCTTGTAGAAGACTATTCTTTGGTATTTCACGTTTCCTACGATACGGGAGAACAGGAAGTGATATACGTAAAGAATTCGGAAGTGGCTGAACGAAGCCAGAACTTTATAACCGGCAGTTACGAAGAAGTTTTAACAAAATATGTGGAAGAATTTGTTGTTCCGGAAGACAGAGAGGATGTAATACAGAGCCTGAAAAAGGAAGTTGTACTTAATGAACTTAAATTTAAAAGGACGTATTATATAAACTTTCTTGCAAACTCGGAAGACGGGCCGATATATGCCCAGATCAAAGTTATAAAAATAGGTGATTGGGACGAGAACCACGAGGTCCTGATAGGCGTAAACGATGTGGATGATTCTACGAAAAGGGAAAATGAGTACAAAAAAATGCTTGAGGAGGCAAGAACTATGGCAGAATATGC
>JAILFQ010000031.1 GCA_024697505.1 Lachnospiraceae bacterium | reverse complement strand
TCCGTTAATGCATTCAGAGATATTAAACTTACTAATGCAAAACTTGTAACATATAAAACAGATAAGGACAACAATCTTACACTTTATGTTTCCAAAGCAGCATCCGGAAATGTTTCGGAGGTGGAAGTTGAGTTTACCCTTCAGGAAACCTCCGTACTTAATACTGAGGGAAAGATTATTGTGGATTTTGAATCCGAAACAGATGTTTCTTTTACACTTGCAAGACAGGAAGGCACAGAGGACCAGGTATGGCATTTAAAGGCTGTATATGCGGGAAACCCGGTTCTTGACGGTCAGTTTGCGGATCCGGATATAGATGTATTTAACGGAAAGTATTATATGTATACCACAACTGATGGATATCCGGGATGGTCGGGAACTGTGTTCCACTGCTTCTCCTCAGAGAACCTTAGAGACTGGGTAGACGAGGGAATAATCCTTGACGTTGCGAGCAATGATGTAAAGTGGTCCGTTGGCAGTGCCTGGGCTCCTACAATAGAAGAGAAGAACGGAAAGTACTATTTCTACTTCTGTGCAAAATGCCCGAGCGGAGAGTCCCAGATAGGTGTTGCTGTTGCAGATAAGCCGGAAGGACCTTATACGGCAATGGACACGCCATTACTTACAATGGCAATTTGCAAGGAAGCCGGCGTGGAAATGGGCCAGACAATAGACCCGTCTATTTTTACAGATGATGACGGAACATCCTATGTCCTTTTCGGAAACGGAAGAGCTGCAATCGTAAAACTTAATGATGACATGGTTAGCATAGATACTTCTACCTTGAAGAATATTAATAATCTAAAAGATTTCAGAGAGGCGGTTACAGTAACAAAACGTGACGGTGTGTATCATTTTACATGGTCCTGTGATGACACCGGAAGCCCGGATTACCATATAAACTACGGTATTTCCGATTCTCTTTACGGAGAAGTAAAGAACATGGGAACCATTCTTTCCAAAGATACAGACCTTGATATTCTTGGAACAGGACACCATTGTATACTTCATATTCCGGATACGGATGAGTATTACATTGCCTACCACAGATTCTATACACCGCTTGGCTCCTTTACCGACGGAACCGGTTTCCACAGAGAGACATGTATAGATAAACTTACATTTGATGCAGAAACAGGTTATATGCAGACTGTTACGCCAACACTTACAGGCGTTGCCGAAAGGGTAATAGCAGCATCGAATAAAACTGAGGAAACAAGTACAGAAGAAGCAAAGGAAACAGAAACAAAAGAAACAGAAACAAAGGAACCTGAAACAAAAGATTCAGAGGTAAAAGAAGAGACCGGTAATACTTCCGGTACTTCCGAAGAAAGTTCTGAAAAATCCGGAAATCTTTCAACCGTACTTATCGCTGCCGGCGTCGGACTTCTTCTTTTGGGAGGTCTTGTGCTTTTTAAAAAGAAAAAGAAATAAGGAATAAGGGGTTTACCAATGAAAAAGAATAAATTATTTATAGTGCTTTGCCTTTTACTTACTTTTGCGGCTTTATCCGCATGTGCAGGCAAAGAGAGTACAAAAGAGGATGCTAAACAGGAAACACAGGTAAATACAGGCAATACATCTGAAGACAAGGAAACAAAGGCTACAGAAATACCTGTGCCGACAGATACACCGGCGCCTACAGAAACACCTGTGCCAACAGATACACCTACACCTACCGGCAAGCCGACTCCTACACCTATAGTAGACAATAATGTGTACGAGTATTATTTGATGGCATATTTTACGGGTAATGTTGAGTCTGTATCATTTGCTACAAGTGAGAACGGTTATACCTGGGACGTTCTTAACAATAAAAAACCGGTACTTGAGTCCAATGTGGGAACAACAGGCGTCAGAGACCCATTTGTTCTCAGAAGCCCGGACGGTAAAAAGTTTTATATACTTGGTACGGACCTTGCAATAAATATTTCCAAAGACTGGGGTGCCTGCCAGACCTCCGGAAGTAAAGCCATTGTTGTCTGGGAATCAGACGATCTGGTAAACTGGAGCGAGCCAAGACTCTGTGAAGTGGGTGCGGAAACTGCAGGCTGCGTATGGGCGCCTGAAGCAACTTATCTTCCTGAATATGGTCAGTATGTGGTTTATTGGGCTTCCAGAACCTCAGACGATAATTACTCCAAGCAGAGGATCTGGTACTGCTTTACGGAGGATTTTACATCATTTTCCGATGCGCAGATCTGGATAGACTATCCTGTGGATATAATAGATACAACTGTTATTAAAGAAGGAGATTACTATTACAGATTCAGTAAATATGAAGGAAAATCCACAGTGATCCTTGAAAGAAGCAAAGAATTCTTTGGTGAATGGGAGATGCTTAACAGCGATTATCTTGAATCCCAGGGAGGAGTTGAAGGACCTTTTTGCTTTAAACTTTTAGACAAGGATAAGACGGAAACCGCAAATTATGTTCTTCTTTTAGACCATTACGGTGGTGCGGGATACTATATTTCCGATTGCCTGGACCTTGCGGGTGCAACAATTACGGCAAAGTCCGGTTATTCCATGCCTCGCCCGAAGCCAAGACACGGGTCTGTAATATGGCTTACAAAGGAAGAATACGAAAGACTTGAAGAAAAATACTAATCAATAAAATGATACGGGGCCGGCGCTTCAGATGATTAAAACATTCTGGCGCAGCCCCGTTTTTTAAAAAAAGTCTTTAATAATTTTCTCATTTGTGGTAGGCTTGTTAAAAGACTTTAATGGTGTAAAGGAGAAAAGTTATGCCGCCAAGAATTCCGATAGAAACTTCCGCAAGACATGTGCATATATCCAAAGAAGATTTTGAAAAGCTTTTCGGGCCTGGAAAGGAACTTACTTTTAAGAAAGAACTTTCACAACCGGGACAGTTTCAGGCTGCGGAAAAGGTGGCGGTAGTGGGACCTAAGGGGACAATAGAAAAGGTCTCCATACTTGGACCTTTTAGAGATAAAACCCAGATAGAGGTCTCTCTTACAGATACAAGAAAGCTTGGAATAGAGCCGGTTATACGCCAGTCCGGCGACATAAACGGAACACCGGGATG
>JAILFQ010000025.1 GCA_024697505.1 Lachnospiraceae bacterium | reverse complement strand
TCTTATCATAAGCAGGTTGTGAAGTAAAGCGAACATTGGCAACACATTCACCGCTTACAGCATGCCGGAAACAAATATTTCCACGCCTATGGCAATGAGTATTACTCCTCCGAGAACAGAAGCCTTACCGGCAAGTTTTGTTCCGAATTTTCTGCCTATAAAAAGTCCGCCTATGCAGATCCAGAAGGTAACAAATCCTATTATCAAAGCTTCTATTCCTGCCTGCACCCAACTGTACTCCGCAATTGTAAAACCAACGGAAAGCGCGTCTATAGACGTTGCAATTCCCTGGACAAAGAGTTCGGACTTTTTAACGGCAGGTTTTTCTCCCAAAGCATCCTTATTCTTTATGGCTTCAAGGATCATTTTGCCGCCAATGTACAAAAGCAGTACCAAAGCAATAACAGGTATAAATTTTTGGGCTTTTGTAAAGACTTCGACTATAGTGTGTACAAGAAACCAGCCTATAAGAGGCATTGCAATCTGAAAGCCGCAGAAAGTTCCGGCGATCGCACACATTTTTTCTTTTTTCATATGCGGTTCGTTAAGACCGTTTGCCATAGAAACGGAAAAAGCATCCATAGCAAGTCCTACACCAAAAAGTACCGCATTAATAACAAAAACAATTCCTATATTCATTTACTTTTCCTTTCACGCATGCTAAAAAGCAGTAACGGGATTATACTTTAATGAGGCTCAAAAATCAAGTTTACAATATCCTATTTACCATCCGGAAAAAATATGCTTGACATCCGCAAGCGTTCGGTGTAAATTTATGCCTCGTGAGTTCGAGACCTTCCTCACGTAAAACAAAACTAAAGGAGAAACAAAATATGAAAATCTCGGTTAAAACAATTACCACCGCAGGCATAATTGCCGCTCTCTATGTGGTACTCACCTGGCTTACATCCCTTTTCGGACTTGCTTCCGGAGTAATTCAGGTAAGAATCTCGGAAGCGCTTTGCGTTCTTCCGATCTTTACACCGGCTGCAATTCCGGGCCTTTTTATAGGCTGTATAATTGCTAATTCCATTACCGGCAGTGTCCTTATAGACATTATCTTCGGCAGCATCGCAACTCTCATCGGCGCAATAGGTACAAGATTTTTAAGAAAGAAGCCTATACTTGCTCTTCTTCCTCCTATTGTTGCAAATATGATAATTGTCCCTATAGTTCTTATTAAGGCTTATGCCGTAGAAGACGCTCTTTGGTTCCTCATTCTTACAGTCGGTGCCGGAGAAATCATTTCCGTAGGTATTTTAGGTTTCCTTCTTTACACATTGATAAAGCAGAGAAATCTTGAAAAGGTTTTATTCTGATCTTCTAAAACAAGAAGTAAAAACCCGGTTCGGATAAACTCCGACCGGGTTATTTATTTACGGTAAAACTTCTTCGTTTAGCGGAGTCTGCAAAAGCTCCGGATTTTCAATAAGCTTCTTCAATAAACGAATGCTTTTGGAATAGTAGTATCCGTCCGCAATTCTTTCATCTATGGTAAGAGAGATCTGAATGTATCTCTTCATAGTCTGGTTTCCGGCTGCATCGTAAACAGCCTTTCTGTGTTTCTTTCCAATAATGATAAATATGGAATTGGTTCCCCAGTTCATCAAATGATGGTAACCGATATTCATACCTATGGAACCGAGATTTGATAAAACTATGGAGCACTGGTAAGGATCTGTTGCGATTACAGACTTTGGCATAAGTCCTCTTCTGTCCGCCCATCTTGCAACTGCACCTATAAAACGCTTAAACGGAAGTTTCATGATAAAATTCATGCTCTCTGTGGACTGGTCCGTCCCGCTCTTACAAAATTCTATCTGGTCGCTTATCTTACCTGCAAGGCTGTCTAAAGTATCATTTTCGTCTGCAACAACTCTTGCAAGCGTTTCCTCTCCGTCATCCGCAAATTCCTTCTTTACGGTAAAAGCTGCTGTAAGATTGTTTCTTTGGTAAATACTGTTATGCGCAATAAAACGGTTCATCTGCGGACGAAGTTGTACTGTTTTAAGTGCCGCCGCAATTACAACCTGGAATATTGTAAGTCTGTCTTTTCCATCTCTGGTAGCATTTGCTTCTTTAAGAAACTGCTCAGTTTTATCAAGCTCGACATTAATTGTCATATAAGCTTCATTGTCGCATCTGTTAGGATACATAAGGGGCA
This sequence comes from Lachnospiraceae bacterium, assembly GCA_024697505.1. GTDB lineage: Bacteria > Bacillota > Clostridia > Lachnospirales > Lachnospiraceae > JAILFQ01. The sequence goes on along the minus strand of JAILFQ010000025.1, from coordinate 1,955 downwards.
TTATGTAGTGCATGGAATCAATGTCTCTTATCAGTTTACCGTCCCTGCGGTCTCCCCATCTTCTCATCTTTATGTCCTTTCTACTGCTTTCCCTTTTAATCTTTGGTTCTTTTTAAACGTGGCAGCCAATAAGTCTTGCCGTAAGTAAAACACTCCGCAACCACTCCCACCGGAATGGCCCATACAACATCCAAAAATGAGTGCTGCTTAACAAAATTTACGGACATGCAAATAAAAACAACCGATACTGCTACAAATATCTTAAAACCGGCTCCCGTTTCCTTCCTTTTAAGCCAGGCGGATAAAATACCCAGCGAATAAGCCACATGAAGGGACGGGCAAACGCCTGTAGGCGTGTCTGCCGCATAAATTATTGAAAGAATCCATGTAAAAAAATTCTCTCTTTCAAACTCCGCCGGACGAAGATCCTGTACCGACGGCCAAACTATGTAAACAATGGTTGCAATAACCTGTGTTACAATAATAAATATCTGAAGTCCCTTAAAACTTTCCACATCATAGAGCAGGAAATATAAAAGGGAGCCAAATACCAATATATACCAAAATACATAAAAAACAACAAAAAACTCATTAAAAGGTATTAAATCGTCAATGCGGGAATGGACAAGATGGCATTTTGAAACAGGAATAAGATTCTCTGTAAGAAAATACGCCAAAAAGTAACCTACCCAACCCAGTAAAAGAAATAAATGCCTGTATTCTTTGCTACATATATTGTTAAATCTGAGTTTTGAATAATCTACAATTTTTCTGTCATTTCTTTTGTTTTTATTACTCTTCATAGCTATCTTTCTTTGGTCTTTCATTTGTAGGATAATACTTCTTTTTTATATTCGGGTAAGGAACAACCCTGTGAGGCGGAAGGGCATACGCAAGTTCCGAAATGCCGTCCATAAGAGCGTTGCATATTCTTACCACTTCTTCCTTATGATCGTTTTCGTGATCATAATAGATTGGCTTTCCAAGGACAACTTTCCCCAGGGCAGGACAAATGTACATCGGCACAAAAGGAACATCCCTGCCGGTTTTTTTATAATAAACCCTGGCAAGTTCCACAAAGCCCTGCTGAAAATCGTGCACTATATTGTTATGCTCGTCGTAATGTTCCGGGAAAATAATAATATCCGCGCCCTCACCTGTCATGCGGTCGCAGGACTCAAGAAAAGTCTTAATAACCCTTTTATCTTTGTATACGCCGATAGTTCTTGCGTTAGTCATAAGAAAAGCCGCAAGCGGAGCAATAATATATGAAAGTATTTTAAAGAACCACCTTATATACCCCGGCTTCTTGGACCAGAAATCCTCGAAAGCATAGGCAGGCACTTCTTTTATGTGCATCATATTTCCAATACACCAGGTATATGCATGTCTGGGTTTATAAATCTGTCCCACTACGGGACCATATGTTTTGGAATGGTTTCCGACAATAATAGCCGGTTCGTCCGGAAGATTTTCGACTCCCTCTACCTTAAACTTTTTGTATGATAGCTTTACCGCTCCCTGAATGATCCGGTAAAGTAACGCTTGTTCCCTCATTTATAACTCCCAAAGATGATATTACAACGGGCATAAAAAAAGTCCATCTTTATAGATTTTACTTTAGTAGACCCAAACTGTCAAATAAAGTTTTGAAGGGAGCATGGGATATAAGCCTCGGGCACAAAAAAAGGGACAGTTGTTAACTGTCCCTGTAATGTTTTTCCCGGGGTGCCGTTTCCTGTATTTTGACTCCTAGCTAAGCTAGGTGGGTTACCGCACATGAACTTTTGCCGTCCACTGGCGCTGCATAAAGCAGTGGTGGCATGACATCCGCTCAAAAATATAGGAATCCCGTTTTGAATAGATGTAGGTTCAAAACGACGAGGAGTTGTCGAGCACTCCAGGAGTTATAATTTTTACTTCTGTCCTAATCCACAACTATATTTTACACCCGT
>JAILFQ010000013.1 GCA_024697505.1 Lachnospiraceae bacterium | reverse complement strand
GGCATTATTAAAAAAGATAAGTAAAAAGAAAAACTAATAAGAAAAACTAATAAGGTTACAGAATGGTCTGTAAACGGGAATGATCAAAGGGATTAATGTGCTTTTACAGGTTACAGAACAGTCTATAAACGGTAATCCTTTAAATGATTAAATTCATTTTGCATGAAAAAAGAGAATGGGTAAAGAATAAGAGAAAAGGAGAATCATATGAAGAGTTTTCCGGGATATAATAAGGGAGTAAATTTAGGCGGCTGGCTTTCCCAGTGTAACCACACCAAGGAAAGATACAACACTTTTATCTGCAAGAAAGATATTGAGATCATTAAAGGCTGGGGCCTGGACCATGTCAGGCTTCCTATAGATTACAATTTAATAGAAGATGCCGAAGGAAATTATAAGGAAGACGGCTTTTCTTATATACAAAAAGCTATAGACTGGTGTGAGGAGTATTCCCTGAATCTGGTTTTGGATGTGCATAAAACCTTTGGCTACAGCTTTGACTCCGGTGAGGCGGAAGAAGGCTTTTTTGACAGTAAAGCTTATCAGGAACGTTTCTATAAAATGTGGGAAGAACTTGCCAAAAGATACGGTAAGTACTCCGACAGAGTTGCCTTTGAGCTTCTTAACGAGGTAACCGCAAAAGAGTATTCGGATGCCTGGAACAGAATCTCTACGGAGTGCATTAAGAGAATAAGGAATTATGCTCCAGATGTAAAAATACTTCTTGGCGGATATTACAACAATAGCATTGAGGCTTTAAAAGACCTTCCTGCGCCTTTAGACAGCAATATTGTCTACAATTTTCATTGCTACGAACCGCTTATTTTTACCCACCAGGGAGCCGGCTGGATAGCCACAATGAACAGGGACTTCAGGATGCCGCTTGAAGTATCTTACAAAGAGTACAACAAAAACATAAGAGCAAATCTTGGAGCCTTTGCAAGTATAAGTATTCCTGAAGGCAAAAAAGAAAGCGATATTATAGATGTTGCTTTCTTTGAAGAACTTTTTGCGGAAGCGGTAAGAGTTGCGGAAGAAAGAAATGTGGCTTTGTACTGTGGTGAGTTTGGCGTTATAGATAAAGCTGAGCCGGAAGATACCCTAAAATGGTATAAAATGATAACTTCCTGCTTTAATAAATATAAAATAGGACGTGCTATGTGGAGCTATAAAGAAATGGATTTTGGAATTTCGGATAAAAGGCTTGACGGGATAAGAAAAGAGCTGTTATAGCAGGTATGAATAAGATTAATGAATACGAATGAGTATGAATAAGATTAATGAATACGAATAAGTATGAATAAGATTAATGAATACGAATGAGTATGAATGAATATGAATGAATATGAATGATTATTAACGATATGAACAAGTGTGAGTGATATGAATTAGTATGAATGAGTAAGGATGGAGTGATTCTTTCAATGAAAGAAACAATTTATAAGTACATAAAGCTTTGGAAAGAAAACTTCACATTCAGAACTTTTATTGCGGCTCTTTCATCTTTTGTGGCAGGAATAGGCTTTATTCTGTTTAACGGCGCCCTGGGTATCATATATAATTCCAAGTGGTACGGAACCATTTGCGTTTATTATATCCTTCTTACGTTTTTACGTGGAACTATTGCTTTTTTTCAAAGGAAAGACGTATACAGAAACGAAGAAGAATCCGAAATGCTAATGAGGAAGGTGAGCAAATACACGCATATTGTAATGCTGGTTCTTAATCTTTCTTTGATCGTGCCTATTGCAATTATGGTTAAAGGGGAGAGAGGCTACGAATTCGGACTTATTCCCGCAATAGCCATGGCGGCATACACTACTTTCAGGCTTACAACTTCTATAATCAACCTTAGAAAGTCCAAAAAAGGATATAACTGTCTTGTAAGAGAACTGCGTGCCATAAACCTGGTGGATACCCTTGTTGCGGTTTTATCCATGCAAAATGCAATGCTTATTGCAAACGGAGAAAATATGAGCGCCGGAGTAAATTTTTTAAGCGCCTATTCCAGCGCAGGAATCTTTGCCCTTATTGTATTTATAACAATTCATTCCATGGTAACAAATCGTGAGTAAAAAGAGTATATCTCAGACGAGATGCCCCATGCCGCTAAGTAAGGCGCGGGTAAGACACTTAAAAGTATAAAAAAACATTTTTTAATTAAGGAGGTCCTTATGGATAATTTTACTTTTTATTCCCCAACATATTTTGCCTTTGGCAAAGATAACGAAAATGAGGCCGGAAAGTATGTTAAACGTTTTGGCGGTACAAAGGTACTTATTCACTATGGCGGCGGAAGTGCGGTAAAAAGCGGACTTTTGGACAGAGTTAAAAAATCTCTTGAAAATGAAGGAATATCATTTGAAGAGCTTGGCGGTGTTAAACCTAACCCAAGAAGCGGACTTGTTTATAAAGGCATTGAACTTTGCAAAAAAGAAGGTATAGATTTTGTACTTGCAATAGGCGGCGGAAGCGTTATAGATTCCTCTAAAGCTATTGCAGCCGGAAGTCTTTACGACGGAGATTTCTGGGATTTTTATTCCGGAAAACGCAGAATAGAAAAAGCCCTTCCTATAGGAACAATTTTAACTATTGCAGCTGCGGGCAGTGAAGGAAGCCCGGATTCCGTTATTACAAAGGAAGAGGGAATGCTTAAAAGAGGAAGCAGCAGTGACGCTTTAAGACCAAAATTCAGTATTCTGAATCCGGCTCTTACATGCACCCTGCCACCTTACCAGACCGCTGCGGGGATTACGGATATTATGGCTCATTTGCACGAGAGATATCTTACAAACACTAAGGACGTTGAGGTAACGGACAGACTTATAGAAGGCCTCCTTTTAACAATGATACATGAAGGCCCCAGAGTTATTGAAGATCCAAATAACTATGATGCAAGAGCCAACATTATGTGGGCAGGAATGCTTGCACATAATAATGCTGTAGGTGTAGGAAGAAGCCAGGACTGGAACAGCCATAACATAGAGCATGAACTTTCCGCACTTTATGATTGTGCACACGGAGCAGGACTTGCAGTTACCATGCCTGCGGTATTCAGATATGTATACAAACATGATGTAACAAGATTTGCAAAACTTGCCACTCGTGTATGGGGCATTCAGATGGATTTTGAAAATCCGGAAAGAACCGCTCTTGAAGGAATAGATGCACTGGAAAACTTCTTAAAGAGAATAGGTATGCCTACATCATTTGCAGAACTTGGTGCCAAAGAAGAGGATATACCTAAACTTGTGGATGTGCTCTGCTACGGTAACGGTAGAGGTGGAAGCATAAGAGGTTTTGTTGAACTCGGAGTGGAAGATTGTAAAAAGATCTACAAAATGATGGTTAAGTAGGATTATGAAATTCGTGGTTGTAACCGTAAACAATAACCATTAAAAAGGATGTAACAACCGGGTCCCCTATAAGGCAAAGCAGGTCTTCGTATCCCACAAGGTCGGCAAAGCCAAGAAGGGCCCAGATTAAAAAGCCTGCAAGGGCA
>JAILFQ010000297.1 GCA_024697505.1 Lachnospiraceae bacterium | reverse complement strand
CAACAGGCTTTTTCTTTAACAAGCCTAAGGCAGATGCCCAGATTTACGACAGTAACGTTTATGTAAAAGACTACACCTTCTTTGGTATCATTTACGAGATAACAAAGGACGGATATGCGCTTATGGAACAGCGTAACAAGTTCTGCCTTGGCGATGTGCTTGAGATAATGGAACCGGACGGTAAGAATCTTTCCGTTAAGGTTTTGGACATGAGAGATGAGGACGGAAACCCTATGGAGAGTTGTCCGCACCCTCAGCAAAAGTTTTATGTTAAGTTTTCCGAACTTCCAAAGGCTTTCGATCTTGTAAGAGGTCCAAGCAAAAGCGGGGACAATTAGGATTAGAAACGGAGCGTATATATGTACGAAGTAAAAGCGGTTGTAAATTTAAAAAAAGGTGAGGGCAGAACTCTTTACGGGCCAGGCCTTTGGGTTTACGACAACGAAATAGAGATAATAACCGGAAATGCGGAAGACGGAGACCTTGTAACAGTACGTGACTGTAACGGTTATGCAATGGGAATAGGGTTTATTAATCGTAAGTCCAAGATTACCATAAGACTTCTTACAAGAAAGACAGATGAGGTTATAGACAAAGCCTTCTTTGAAAAGAGAGTTGTTGCTGCCTGGGAATACAGAAAGAAAGTAGTGGATACTTCCAGCTGCAGGATCATTTTTGGAGAGGCGGATTATTTTCCGGGACTTGTTGTAGACAAGTTTTCGGACGTGCTTGTTGTGCAGTCTCTTGCTCTTGGAATAGACCGCTACAAGCTTTTAATTGTGGATATATTAAAAGAAGTCCTTGCTAAGGATGGAATTAATATACGCGGTGTTTATGAGCGAAGCGACGCGAAAGTGCGCGAGCAGGAGGGCCTGGAAAGAGAAAAGGTGTTCCTTTCGGACCCGTTCGACACCAAGGTGTTAATAGAAGAAAATGGCGTTAAGTACTACGTGGATGTAATGGACGGCCAGAAAACAGGTTTCTTCCTTGACCAGAAGTACAACCGTCTTGCTATTCAAAAACTTTGTAAAGATGCAAAGGTTTTGGACTGCTTTACACATACAGGCTCTTTTGCACTTAATGCGGCAATTGCCGGCGCAAAGGAAGTTACCGCAGTTGATGCTTCGGACCTTGCCATTGAACAGGCTAAGGAAAATGCGGTGTTAAACGGCGTAGACAAGAAAATGAACTTCCTCGTGGAAGATGTATTTGAGCTTTTACCTGCCCTTGTTGAAAAAGGTGAACTCTATGATGTGGTTATCCTTGACCCGCCTGCCTTTACCAAGTCCAGAAGCAGCATAAAAGCTGCATCCAAGGGATACAGAGAGATTAACATGAAGGGAATAAAGCTTGTAAAGAACGGAGGCTACTTCGCAACCTGTTCCTGCTCCCATTTTATGGACCCTGTACTTTTTGGGGATATTATCAAACAAGCAGCAAAAAGCGTTCACCGCACCTTAAGACAGGTTGAGTTCCGCCAGCAGTCTCCGGACCACCCGATAAGCATGACAAGTGATGAATCTTATTATTTGAAATTTTATATCTTCCAGGTCTGTGAAGAAAAATAGATACCGATAAGCACCTGAAATGCGCGGTTTTAGAGACAATGTCAGTATAGGACTTAAAAGCAAAAGTATCGTAACTTATCGTTTTTTCTCGTAACTTGATGGTAAAAAGTGGTAAGAATTATGGTATGGCAAGTGGTAAACACTTAGAATGTTACAAATGGTAAGATAGTCGGGGACAGAATCGGCGTAGTTCATCAAATACACTCAGAAAGGCAACATAGATATGAGGACGGACAATATCAAAAGACTCGCACACGACATCATTGATCGGTGCGCTATGGAATGCGATTATATAGAATACAAAAAATCTGCCGATATCAAGGACGGAATCCTTAAAACCGCTTGTGCATTTGCAAACAACTACATGAACAGGGAGATCGGCCTCATTTTCGTTGGAATTGAAGAAGTTGATGATGTAGAAACAGGAAGGAAAGCTATCCCCGTCAGACCTATTTCAGGTATAGATGAAGCTCGCATTGAGACAACAGAGAATTCAATCAAATCACTTCTTTCGCATATACATCCGAAGCCTGTATACCACTTGCTTCAGGATAAGATTGATGATAGATACTATATCATCGTTGCAATAGAACCTGGAAATGATGGCCCTTACGAAACCGATATCAAGGCGGAAAGGGATAAAAAGATTAACCTTAAAGCTGGACGATATATCCGAACCAATAGAGATAGCCATACACCTAACAAACGCGAGGAATTTGAGCTGCTCAAGAAGTTTGCCGACTTTCATTTCACTTCTGAACTTAATGAGACAGCAACACTTGATGATTTAAATTATGAATACATGAAGGAATACCTTGTCCGCACAAATGCTGCAGAGGATGTTCGTGCTCTTTCCAAACTGGATATGGCGAGAGCGATGAATCTTGTTGACTTTAGTGAATATGGCGGATACAGGGCTAAGAACTTTGCTGTATTGATGTTTGCCGGTCATCCCGAAAATTTTATTCCATATGCGTATGTTGAAGTAATTCGCGAAGTGTCCGGTACCGACAAGATGGAATCCAAGAGTTTTAAAGGACCCGTTTGGATACAGGCGCAGCAGATTCGTGACTACTTTGAATCGGCTATCATGGCATCATACACAATTAGAGAAGCCGACAAATCCGGTGCGCGTAGAATCTTCAATTGGCCACAGGCAATGTTTGAAGAACTATCTACCAACTGTATTTTGCATAAAGAATACTCAAGAAAACAGTATGTAGGTATCTACGTTTATAAGGATCATTTGTCGTTTATAAATCATAATCGACCTGTTCCTCCCGTAACTATCGCTGATTTAAATGATCGGGATGTTTTTGATGATCGACAGTATTTAAACGACGAACTGAAGGACATGTTTTTCAAGCTGGATTTGATCCAGTCGTATGGCTCCGGCATCCGCCGTGCCAAAAAGGCTATGAAAGATAACGGGTCGCCGGCTCTTGTATATGGACCGGAGAATGATACAGACGATTATACCCAGGTTATAGCGTACATTAACGCCGAATTTGCAAAGATTCAGCAAGAAGAGCAAGTTAAAGCCAGTGGTAGCGCCCAAGAAATCGCCCAAGAAGTCGCCCAAGAAATCGCCCAAGAAAAATATGACATGGATCAAATAGAGGACAAAATCACTAATCTTATGAGGGAAAGACCTGAAATTAACAGGAATGAAATAGCAAAGATATTAGGGATTACTGCGGACACCGTAAAATATAGGATTGACAAAATGAGGAAAGATGGTCGGATTGAACGGCAAGGCTCAACAAAATCTGGAAAATGGGTTGTTCATGATTAAAAATTGATATTTGTTTTTGACACGATAAGGGCCAAAGAGTATTATCAAACCATATTTTGAAAGGTAAATTTTGATATGTGTAGATTTGTAACCACAACTACATACACTACCAGAGAGACTATGTACACTGATTATGTATATGGTCTTAGTTGCGTATGTAATAATGGTTACAGAAGAGAATAGTCTTTCAGGATATAGATTATATGTATATGCTGACCACTTATCTTTTCTGGATAAGTGGTCTTTTTTATTATCACGGCCTGAGAATAGAATATCAAAATGACAAACGGGAGGAAAAGAAAAAATGGACTTACATGATTACAAAGATGTTGCGGAAGGGTTATGTACTTTATTTTACACTTTTACATAAACTATTTTTTGAAATGGACACATCGTGACCA
>JAILFQ010000287.1 GCA_024697505.1 Lachnospiraceae bacterium | reverse complement strand
AGAACAGTTGTCAAAACACCGAAATTATACTTTGTTGATTCCGGACTTATGTGTTATCTGCTGCGACTTGATACAAAAGAAGAATTGTTGCTTGACGATCATAAGGGGGCTGTTGTAGAAACGGTTGCTGTATCCGAATTGCTGAAAAAAAGATATAATGACGCAAAAAAAGCCAATCTGACTTATTACAGAGATAAGAATGGATTTGAAGGAGATATTATTACGGATTGGAAGAAAAATTTTGCTATAGAGGTTAAAAGTAAATCTGGTGTTGAAAAGAAACTATCTTCCGGTGTAAGGACATATGTTGGTTTAAGAACGGATAGTGTACAGGGAAGCGTGTTCTATTTAGGAGATGTAACTTGCGAGATCAATGGGGTAAGATATGTATCCTGGAATGAGTGGGGACTATAGCGTTGTGGGTGCAAAATCAATGCTTATCGTCAAAAGGTTTATAGGATTCCTCGCCGGGTATGTGACGTACTTAATGTCGTGTCGAGTCATGTTGAGACAGTTGTTCTTCTTTCTAAGGGTTCAACCGATAAAGTAAAGGAAAGAAGTAACAGTTGTTTATGTAATTGACAGAAGAAAGGAAGATAATATGGATTATAAAAGACTGGCAGAAATATACGGAGAATGCTGGGGCGGAGAAGCGGGAGAATGGAACACTTCACTTGCCAATAAATATCTGGAATTTAAGATTACAGGTTTTTTTGAGGAGAATTTTACGGTAAAACCGGACTTTAATATCCTTAATGTCGGAATAGGCACAGGTTACTGGGACAGGTACCTTTCCTTTAAAGTACCTGAGGGAAGCCTTACCTCCATCGATATAGACAAGGAGTGTGCAGATAACTTTAAGTGTTGTCTTCAAAACGAAAACAACATCGGGCGGGTTACCATCATTTGCGATGATGCGGCTAAGCATGTTTTTGAAAAGAAGTTTGATCTTATTACAATAATCGGCTCCACAGCAGAAGAGTCCGGAAATGCAGAGGGACTAATCAAGAATGCCATGTCATTTCTTAAGGATGATGGTGCGCTTTATCTTCAAGTGTTTTGCAGAGATCCAAAAACAGATGTTAAAAGAATGGTGGACAGGCTTGGCATGGAAACAGAGACGGAACTTTCGGACGATACTTACGGAATTCCTTGCAGGTACTATAAGCTGAAAAAATAAAAAATTTTATTAAAAAAAAGCAATACTTGACTTTCCACCTTAAAAAAGAACCGACTGCCACTTTTAAGCAGTCGGTCCTTTTTGTTAATGATGTGTGTTTATTTTATCTCAGAGGTCTTGTAAACAAATCTTACTTTTCCGGTCATGGAATCATCTATTCCGGAATAGTTTGTATAGCTGCCTGCGGCTTCTTTAAGTTCTTTTATCTTTGTGATAAGGCTTGTAAGTTTTTCGTCTACGGTGTTGCAAAGAAGATTAACACCGTCGGTATAAGTCTTTGTGCCTTCAAGTAACTGTTCGGAACCTGCGCTTAAAGCGGCTGTACCGGCAGAAAGATTCTCTGCGCCTGCAGCTGCGGCTGAAACACCTGCAGTGTAGTTTTTAAGGCCGTCCAAAAATGTATTGTATCCTACAAGAGAGGTAAGAAGACCTTTAAGCTTTTCAGCCTGAGCACTCATTCCGGCTTTTGTTAAGTTTGTGATTGCGCCCGTAAGTACAGTATTATAGTTTTCTGCGGTAAGGGTTACATTCATGCCTGCATTCTTAAGTTCGTTTGTAGCACTTAAAAGAAGAGAAGCAAATATCTGCTCTCCGCCGCCTACAAGGGCAGCATTTTGAGAAGAGAGGGTATCAAGGCCTGTCTTTAACTGAGCAGCACCTGCGTTTACCTGAGCGGCACCGTCTTTAATGCCTTCTGCACCTTCAACCAAGGCGGAGCTGCTTTCTTTTAAAGTGTTAAGACCTTCCATAAGTTCTTTGAAAGAATCTGTGAAAGCTGCATTTTCTGTGTCTTCATTTTTTTCGTTTAAAAACTCGTTGCTTACCAATGTAAGAGTCATTCCTAACTTAAAGTCAGTAACATCTGCGCTAACTTCAAATCCTTCCGGAATTGTTATGTTTTCGGCTGCCTTTCCGAGGTAGTCTTTAACTCCCGGAAGACCGAAGCCTGTAATTATGGTCCTGTTGCCATCGTTTATTCCTTCTCCGCCTTTAACTTCTACATTTGTAAAGGTGTCGTTATCAAGGATGAACGCTGTAAGTGCTACAAAAGGAATGAATGACTTATTGTCAGTAACCTTTTTTGTGTTGTTGATATAATCAAATTTAATTGTAACCTTACCTGTTTTTCCGGCAAGATCCTCGACGGATATTGTCTTTCCGTCAAGTGTGTAGCTTATTTTTAAATCTACGGGGAGAGCTTTATCGGATGTACCTTTGTAATAGATATCATCCCCTTTGGCGTTCCAGACTATAGCGCCGTCTTTTCCGGTAGTAAATGTTTCGTAACCTGTAACATTTTCAATGTCTTTAAGAGTGGAAGAGTCAGTTACTTTATCATTTGTATCTTTTGTGTTTAAGTGGTCGCTTACAATTACCTTTTGGTTTTCACCGGAAGCATTTTTTATTGCATAGACTGTTTCATCCTTTGTAAGAGTAGCCGCCATTACATTTGTAACGCCGAAGTTTCCGCAAAGTGCAAGTACAAGTGCAAGAGTTACGGAAAATGTATTTTTTAAAAGTTTTTTCTTCATAATTCTAACCTCTTTTCTGATTTATTTGTTTACCTTGCATTTCATTCCTGCGGTTGTTTTTCTTATTACTCCGTCAAAAAGGAGAAGAAGAGCAGGAAGAACAAAGATTACCATTACAATACTTATAATTGCGCCCCTTGCCATAAGCATGCACATAGACTTTATAATGTCTAAGTTGGAGTACATTGCTACTCCGAAGGTTGCTGCAAAAAGGCCCATACCGGAAACTATTATGGAAGGAATGGATGCTGCAAGAGCGGTAATTACAGATTCTTTCTTGGAATTACCGTTGGCTCTTTCGGACTTGTATCTGGTAGTCATAAGTATTGCATAGTCCACTGTTGCACCAAGCTGGATGGTACTTATGCAAATAGGTGCAATGAACGGAAGAGAAGTTCCCATGTAGTGAGGAAGGCCAAGGTTAATAAAGATGGCGGATTCTATTACGGAAATAAGAATAATAGGAAGTGTTACGCTCTTTTCAACAATGGCTATAATAATGAAGATTGCTATGATGGAAACTGCATTAACAACCTTAAAGTCTGTGTCTGTTGTTTCTATCATGTCTTTCATGCATGGAGCTTCGCCTATAAGCATTCCGGTCGGGTCGTACTTCTTAAGTATGGACTCAAGAGTATCTATTTGTTTGTTTACTTCATCGCCGGCAACTTTATATTCTGAGTTTATAAGTATAAGCTCTCTGTTTTCACTTTTAACTTTATTTAAGATTTCTTCAGGAAGAACTTCTTCAGGAACTACAGGTCCAAGGAACTCTTCAAGCCCAAGAACATATTTGACTCCATCGGTATTCTTCATTTCTTTAAGCATGTTTCTAAGGTCTCTTTCGGCAATGTCTCTGTCTACAAGAACCATATGCGTTGCTGCTATGCCGTAGTCGTTAACAAGCTTTTCGTTGGCTTTAACATAAGCAATATCTTGTGGAAGACAGCTTCCCATATCGTAGTAAACTTCATCCTTTGTCTTGCTGTAACCGTAGTAGGCAGGAGGCACAAGGGCTATAAAGAGGATAATGAATACAGGGAATATCTTAACAAGACCTTTTGCAAATTTTTCTGTATCAGGAATTATGGACTTATGTCTTGTTTTCTGAAGCGGCTTGTCGAGTATAAGTATAAGTGCCGGAAGAACGGTTACAGAACCTATAACGCCAAACAGAACACCCTTTGCCATTACAATTCCAAGGTCTCTTCCCATTGTGAAAGTCATAAAGCAAAGAGCTATAAAGCCTGCGATTGTTGTTACGGAACTTCCTGCAACGGAGGTAAAGGTGTGTTTAATGGCAAGAGCCATAGCTTCCTTTTTATCTTTTGTCCTTGTAAGTTCTTCATTGTAGCTGTGCCAAAGGAAGATGGAATAGTCCATTGTTACGGCAAGCTGTAGTACTGCAGACAGTGCTTTTGTAATGTAGGATATTTCTCCAAGGAAGTAGTTTGTTCCAAGGTTTATCATTACCATTATTCCAATGGAAAGAAGGAATACAAAAGGAATAAGGAAACCGTCGAGAAGTATCTGCATTGCAATGAGTGCTGCAAGAACCGCAAGCCCTACATAAATAGGTTCCTCTTCCTCGCAAAGGTCCTTAAGATCCGTTACAAGAGCGGACATACCGGATACAAAACACTTTTCTCCGGCAATCTTTCTTATTTCTCTTATTGCATCCATTGTTGTATCTGCGGATGTGGAAGAGTCGAAGAAGATGGCAAGCATTGTGGAGTTCTCGGTGTTAAATTCGTTGAACACGCTTTCCGGAAGCAGTTCCATAGGAAGATTTATATCAGCCAGGGAATCGTACCAGAGAACGGTGTCTACGTGATCTACATTTTCAATTTTGTCTTTAAGTGCGCTTACTTCTTTTGGGGCCATATTTTCAACTATCATCAGTGAAAAGGCACCCTTTCCGAAGTCTTCAAGCAGTTCGTTCTGTCCTACGACAGTGTCCATATCTTCAGGAAGATAATCCAGCATATCGTAGTTAACTCTCGTATTCACATATCCGATTGCGGCAGGGATCATAAGAAGTAATGCCACTATAAGGATTGGAATTCGATACTTTACAATTGATTTTGCAAATTTCAAAAAAATCACTCTCCTTTAAAATGATTGGTTGCTTTTTTTAATGTCCACATTTTATCCATGGAGTTTGTTTTTGAAAACGAACAAAAAAATACTCGTGCCTAAAATTTAGGCACGAGACTAAAAATATCTAAGAAATGGCGTTTTTTCGGCGTTTTTCTTAATTTGCCATTTATTCTGAGTTTATTTTTTCTTAAGATTTTTTACCTTAAGTACATTTTTTATCTTTTTGCCGCACGCACGATCATTTCTTCTATCATTCCGTGGGAGAGTTCGCAAAAGCGGGAGATCTGTCTGTCCGTATCCGTATCTCCCTTGTGGTCGAAGAGGTAGATTACCATGCCAAAAACTGCGCTTTTGTAGAATTTTAGTATGGTCTGGAAGTCAAATTCGTCCACTTCTATATTTTTAAGAATCATTTTTGCATAGTTTGTAAGCACATAGTCGCAAACATTCCAAAGGTATCTTTCAAAAATGTCTCTGGAAACGGAAGAGTATATGTGGTAAAGAGCTTTCTGGTTTCTGGTTGCAAATTCCAGAGCGCATTTTATGCAGGTTTCTATGGAATCCACATTAGGGTAGGCGCTTATTATGCTGTCCGCTTCTTCTTTTACTATTTCTTCTATAAGTTCCGGAATGTCGTGGTAATGATAGTAAAAGGAATTCCGGTTCACACGACAATTATCGGTTATCATTTTTACGGTTATCTTTCCCAGGGGCATTTCGTTAAGTAGCCCAAGGAAGGACTGTTTTAAAGCCTGTTTCATTAAATCTGCCATTTGTTTTCTCCTTTGCCACATCATTATATACCTTTGGCTTTTGTAAAAAAAGAATTAAATAGGTTCAAAATGCTTGCCTTATCACATATACAGTTTTAAAATTTTATAAGATATTTTTTAGGAGGAGACTTATGGAACCATATAAGCATACAGTATGTTACTACGAAACCGATAAAATGGGGATTACACACCATGCAAACTATGTTCACTGGATGGAAGAGGCAAGAATTGATTTTTTTAACAAGATAGGCTGGGGTTATGAAAAACTTGAAGAGCAGGGAGTGATCTCTCCCGTAACCGCAGTGGAATGCAAATATAAAACCGCAACCACATTTCCGGACGAGGTGGAAGTTAGTGTAAAGGTTTCGGAATTTAAGGGTGTGGTACTTAAATTTTCTTATTTAATGAAAAATGCGGATGGAAAGACTGTGTTTGAAGGAAAGTCCGAGCATTGTTTTTTAAATAAAGAGGGAAAGCTTGTAAGATTAAATAAGGAATTTCCGGAGCTTTTCGAACTTTTAACATCTCTTGCAGAAAGCGAAAGGTAGGGTAAATGAGTAAAACTATAGTTTTTTTGGGTTCCTCAGTAACTTATGGAGCCGCTTCCGGGGGAGTTTCCTTTGCGGATGTTTTGTGCGAAAAGAAAGGGTACGAAATGATAAAAGAAGCGGTTTCCGGTACAACCCTTGCGGATATAGGCCCGGATTCTTATGTAAGCAGATTAAAAACAATTAAAGCCGGGAAGGCAGACCTTTTTATTTG
>JAILFQ010000286.1 GCA_024697505.1 Lachnospiraceae bacterium | reverse complement strand
TGTATACATCTATCCTTGTAAGACTTATAAAGAATATTGCAAAGATAATCGGCCTTACCGGCGTTCTTGTATATTTTAGTGTAAAGCTTGCAGCGGTATCATTTGCACTTATTCCGCTTATTGTTGTGATTACTCTTTTCTTCAAGAGAGCCTCCAAAACAATCTACAGGATTACAAGGACAAAGCTTACTGCGATCAATACCTACCTTTCGGAACACATTTCCGGTATGAAGGCAATTCAGATTTTTGACAGAGAACCGGAAAAGAGCAAGGAATTTGATGAAAGAGCAGACAACTATTTTGATGCAAGTTACAGGGAAATGCTTATATTTGCGGTTTTCCGACCTGCAATGTACCTGCTTTCCACAGGAGCTCTTTGCCTTGTACTTGGTTACGGAGGATTCTCTGTTCTTAACATGAGTATAACCGTAGGTACTCTTTACATATTTACCAACTACATTGGTTCACTTTTTGAGCCTATACAGGAACTTGCAGAACAGTTTGGTACCCTGCAGCAGGCCTTTGCATCCGCAGAAAAAATATTTACCATTCTTGATGAGGAACCTACAGTTAAGAACCCTGAAAATCCGGTAACTCCGGATAAGATCAAAGGACGCATTGTTTTTGATCATGTCTGGTTTGCATACAATAATGAGGACTGGGTTCTTAAGGATGTAAGTTTTACAATAGAACCGGGCCAGAAGGTGGCATTTGTCGGTGCTACGGGAGCCGGAAAGACATCTGTCTTAAGCCTTATAGGAAGATACTACGACATACAAAAGGGCAGTATAACCATAGACGGTATTGATATAAGAGAGCTGAACAAAGATACACTCAGGAGTGCCATAGGCCAGGTGCAGCAGGATGTATTTTTGTTCACCGGAGATATAAGGAGTAATATAAGGCTTAAGAACGAAAACATTACGGATGATGATATAAAAGCTGCAGCGAAGTATGTAAATGCGGCCGGCTTTATAGAAAAGCTTGAACGCGGTTATGACGAGCCGGTTACGGAAAGAGGAACAACCCTTTCTGCAGGTCAGCGCCAGCTTATATCATTTGCAAGGACACTTGCTTACGACCCGGCTATACTTGTTATGGACGAGGCTACGGCAAATATTGATACGGAGACAGAGGTTCTTATACAGGATGCTCTGGAAAAACTTATGAAGGGCAGAACAACCATAATGGTTGCTCACAGACTTTCCACCATACAGCATGCAGATAAGATAATAGTTTTGCATAAGGGAGAAATAAGGGAAAGCGGTAAGCATCAGGAACTTCTTGCAGCAAACGGTATTTACAAAAAGCTGTACGAGCTCCAGCTTGCGTCTAACAGAAATAAATAAAATTAATAAAAATTTTTTTACAGGATATTGGTTATGTGATATATTTAGATTGACAACATGGTTCTGCGGTGCTAAAATCTTGCATAATCAACATGGTAGAGGCGCATTGATCATTAGTAGCCGCCGGACGTTTCAGGAACGGATGAAAGCGTGTGAAAGGGAGATATGCCGAAGTTGACGGAAACTGAGATCCGTCTGCTGGTTGTCTGGTTAATAACCATTCAACTGTCACCTTATTCAGGTGGAGAGCTACTCGGAAATTGTAATTAACAGACTATACAGTCTGTATTTTCGGGCCGCACTGCATGCGGCCCATTTTATTTATGTGGAGGAATTAATATGTCTATTTTTACCGGATCCGGAGTTGCACTTGTTACTCCATTTAAGGCTAACGGAGAAGTTAACTACGAAAAGCTTGAAGAACTTATTGATTTTCATTGTAATAACGGCACAGACTGCATAGTTATTGTGGGTACTTCCGGAGAAGCTTCTACGCTTTCTCACGAAGAACACATTGAGTGCATAAGATTTGCCGTAGAAAAAACAAGACACCGTATTCCTGTGGTTGCAGGAACGGGTTCTAACTGCACAGAGACTGCCGTTTACCTTACAGGTGAGGCAAAGAAGGCGGGAGTAGACGGAGTTTTGGTTGTTTCTCCATATTACAATAAGGCCACACAGAAAGGTCTTGTTGCTCATTTTGGTACAATAGCTAAATCCGCTCCGGACGTACCTGTTATTCTTTACAACATTCCGGGCAGAACGGGAGTTAATATCTTACCGGAAACAGCAGCAAGGCTTGTCAGAGAGAACAAGAATATTGTTGCCATGAAAGACGCAACCGGCAATATTCCGCAGACAATGGCTACAATGCGTGCCTGCGACGGAAACATAGATATTTACTCAGGAGAAGACGGACTTATCACTCCAATGATGTCCGTTGGAGGAAAGGGCGTTATTTCTGTTCTTGCCAATGTGCTTCCGAGAGAAACCCACGAAATCTGCAGCAGATTCCTTGAGGGAGATGCTAAGGGAAGTCTGGAACTTCAGATGAAGTATCTTACTTTGGTGGACCTTCTTTTCAGCGAAGTAAATCCTATTCCTGCCAAGGCGGCTCTTAACATGATGGGAATGAACGTTGGACCGATGAGACTTCCTCTTACAGAGATGGAACCTGAGCATGCTGAAGCTCTAAGAAAAGAAATGGTAAAACTTGGCATGATAAAATAATGCCGGAAAGAGGTAAAGATGGTTAGAATAATAATGTACGGTTGCAACGGAAAAATGGGTCAGACAATAACAGGTCTTGTCAGTGAAAATCCGGAAGCCGAAATAGTCGCCGGAGTAGATATAACAGGCGAACAAAAAAATGATTATCCTGTTTTTAAATCTCTTTCAGAGTGTAACGTTGAAGCCGATGTGCTTATAGACTTTTCATCTCCAAAGGCGCTTTCGGACGTCCTTACCAACTGTTTAAAAAGAAAACTTCCTGCTGTAATGTGCACAACAGGTTATTCCGAAGAAGAAATCTCAAAGATTAAGGAAGCATCAAAAGAAATTGCTGTTCTTCGTTCCGCAAATATGTCGCTTGGAGTAAATCTTCTTATGAAACTTGTGGCTGAGGCCGCAAAAGTACTTGCCGCCGCAGATTTTGATGCGGAAATAGTTGAAAAACACCACAATCAGAAGGTGGATGCTCCTTCAGGAACAGCACTTGCTCTTGCTGATGCCGTAAACGAAGCTCTTAATAACGAGTACTCTTATATTTATGACAGAAGCGGTGTAAGAAAGAAG
>JAILFQ010000261.1 GCA_024697505.1 Lachnospiraceae bacterium | reverse complement strand
CCTGCGAGACAGTTTCTGTTGACTATGATCTTGAGTATGGCAAGGCAACAATTGAGATGCACAAGGATGCAATCAAGCCCGGCCAGAAGGTTCTTGTTGTGACGGACTGGTAAAGATGATCATAGTAAAGATAGAGTTTAAGGGTTGAGCGAGGGTGGAATATTATGAAAAAATTTGTATTTAAAGAAAAAGTAATAGCTTTATTACTGGCGATTGCCCTGGTTTCAGTGGGATTATTATTATTTTTCAGATCTGATTCGTGTGCCCCGGTAGATCCGGCAGAATTGGAAAGTGCGGATTATTGGATATCGCAATTAAAAAATGCAGATAAGGTATTGATGACATCCGATGAAATAAAAAAATATAATGATGATGCTATGGCCTTTTTTGGCGGTGCTCCTAAATCGGGATATTATAATATGTTTGATTATGAATCCTGGATATATAAAGAACATGACAGTGATGAAGTTCAGGAATGGATAGACCAAAACACAAGTTATGTTATAAAAGAGGGTAAATGTGGTTTATATATTAACGGAGAGCCTGTAAGCGATAAACAGGCCGAAGATTATCTTAACGCCACCAAAGTTGTTTCAAAAAACGGGAAGATAACACCGGGTTTAGCGATAGCAAACAAGAATTCAAATGTTTTGGATCTGCCAACTACAGACGAACTGAATACAAAAAGTGGTATCGATAATCAGCTTCAGGAGACCTTGGTAAAGAAGAATGACCCTGTAGTTGTGTTGGGAAATAATAGAGACAATGATTGGTCTTACATCGTTTGTAAAGATTATATGGGATGGGTGGAAACCTCAAATTTGGATTATTTTGAGAATGTTCAGGAAATGCAAAAGTACTTTTCTCAAGATTATTTAACAGTTGTCAGAGACTATAAGGATGAGTCAACGGGCGAGACGATCCTTCTGGGGACCAGGTTTTACGGGGAAGACGAAACCGGTAATGAGAATCTTGTAAAGGGTAACATGGAGTTCACCAGGCGAAGAGTGATCGAGTTGGCTTTTACAATGCTGAATGATAAATATGGATGGGGAGGAAAAGACGGATTAAGAGACTGCTCTTTGTTTTTAAGAGACATCTATAGCTGTTTTGGCTTAAATGTTCCAAGGAATACAGGGCTTCAGTCTATGTGCCCCGGAGTGAAGAATATAAAAGAAATAGAAGGTTATAATGAAAAGGAAAAAGAGATACGAAAACTCTCGGCCGGAGATTATCTCGTAATTAGGGGGCATTCCATGATGTATTTGGGAGAAACCAACGATAAACATTATGTGATAAGTCTCTTGGGAAGTTATGTGCCGGAAGAAGTAACGGAGGATTTTGCAAACAATATTGTGACAGTGTACAAGTGTCAGGTAAACTCTCTGGATGTTCATCGTGCAAACGGTAATACATGGATGGAAGAGGTTAACTATATAAACAATTGGAACTATCCACCAAAAGATGATAATTGCAAAAACCAATGAAAGGCGTACATAAATGTTTGATAAACGACTTATGGCCATGTGCCCGGAAAGTAAAAAATATATTGTGGGAAACATCATTTGCCAGTGGACAGAGCTAATGATGAACGCGTTAATGATATACATTATTGCGCGTGCGGTCGGAATGCTCTACAGAAAAGAACTTGGTGCAAGTGATGCGGCAGTTATGCTCGCAATCCTTGCAGGTGTGCTTATTGTCCGTTTTTTTATGACCAAGAAAACCACGGAAATGAGCTACCTTGCTTCCAAGACCGTAAAGCGGGTAATGAGGGAGCAGATTTACAAAAAGATACTTAGGCTTGGCAATACATACAGGGAACATGCAACAACTGCGGAGCTGGTGCAGGAGTCTGTGGAAGGTGTGGAACAGCTCGAAAGCTATTTTGGCCTGTATGTACCGCAGTTTTTCTACGCGTTTTTAGCACCGGTAACTTTGTTTGTTATGTTTGGAATTGCGGGAAGTTTTAAAGTTGCGGGAGTGCTGCTTGTGTGCGTTCCCCTTATTCCCGGGGCAATAATGATGGTTCAGAAAATAGCCAAAAAGATTCTCTCCAAGTACTGGGACCAGTATGCAAAGCTTGGCAGCACTTTCCTTGAAAACCTGCAGGGAATGACCACATTAAAAACATATAGGGCAGATGCTTACAAAAATGAGCAGATGAATGAAGAATCCGAAAACTTCAGACGCGTTACCATGAAGGTGCTTACAATGCAGTTAAATTCCATTATCATTATGGACTTTTTTGCATACGGAGGTGCTGCGCTTGGCATTGCCCTTGCGGGTAAAGGCTTTATAGACGGTAATATTACACTTCAGAGCACTGTGTTTATGATCCTTCTTTCCGCAGACTTCTTCCTGCCTATGCGAAGACTTGGCAGTTACTTTCATGTTGCTATGAACGGAATGGCGGCAAGCGACAGAATATTTAAGTTTTTAAACGAGGAAGAGCAGGGGGAAAAGCAGGGCAGGCTTCCGGAAAAGGGCCTTAATATAAAACTTTCGGACGTAAATTTTTCTTATAATGAAGAAAAGCAGGTACTTAACGGGGTTTCCATGGAAATTGCGGAAAACTCATTTACGGGAATTGTTGGAGAAAGCGGCAGCGGTAAATCTACGGTAGCCTCACTTATAATGGGGAAGAATACGGTAAAAGACGGAACAGTTACCATTGCCGGGTTAAACGTTTCGGATATTAATGAGGAAAGTCTTTTTAAAACCATAAATTACGTAGGTATTAACAGTACTTTCTTTAAGGGCAGTGTAAGGGAAAATCTTCTTTTGGCAGACCCTAAAGCAAGTGATGAGGATCTTTTAAATGTCCTTAAAGAATGCAATATAGATGGATTCTTTGAAAAAGAAAAAGGCCTGGATACGGAACTTACCGA
>JAILFQ010000185.1 GCA_024697505.1 Lachnospiraceae bacterium | reverse complement strand
CTTCTTTGTTTGCGAGATTACAGACAACTGGGATTCCATGAAAAACTCCACCTTTCTCTTTAAAGATATTGAAGGCCTTGTCCACATGGGACCGGCCTGGGACTACGACTGGGCCTACGGAAACATAAACATGTTCAACATAGACACCGACGGAAAATATGAGTGGCAGACTACCAACGAATACTTCACAAATGAGCAGTATTACCAGTCTGTACAGTGGAACCGCTATCTTATAAGAGACCCGTACTTTTGTATGCTGGTTTACGAAAAATATAAAGAAGAAAGAGAAGGAGCAATCCGGACTCTTATAAACTCCATAGACGAATACGCCGAACTTCTTTCGGAGGACGGCCCAATGAACGATAAAAAGTGGGCCTACACCTACACAAAACAGTATTACGGCGGGAGAACACCGGAAAACTTTACAAAATCCATTTCATCATTAAAGTCCTTTGTAAAAAAGAGAGTTTCCTGGATGGACAAACAGTTTACAGACCTTGAAACCCTTATAGAATCTCTGGGGGCCTACGAAAAAGACCCAAGAATAAATGTAACAAATGATGCTTCCACAATTTACGTTAAAGCAAGTCTTGCAAACACCGAAACTTACAGACTACAGATAAACGGCAAAGCCTTTGTGTATGTTAGCAAAGAATAAGCCGAAAGAGGTGTGGAGCTTTCCTCATACTTTACAAGCGGAAACAACATGGTAGTTATTTACCCGGTAACGGAGGAAGGAACTTATATTTACGCCACAAGTCTTCCGGATACACTTCCTGTAAGCACATATACGGTATTTAAGCAATAATGCACTTCACCATCCTTTGGCTTAGTTAACCGCAAAATACACCTCTATAACAGCTTAAGCACAACCTGCTTCACCATCCTGTGGCTTGGTTAACCGCAAACCACGCCACTGCAGCTTTAACCCTTATAATCATTTTATATCATAGCCGGACGCCGCTTTTACAAAGGCTCTGAATATCTCTCTCGAATTTTCGTCCGTTTCAAAGGAAAATTCCGGATGCCATTGCAGAGCCCACAAAAAGCTGTAGTCCGGCTTATATACTGCCTCTACAAGTCCGTCCGCAGAAAGAGCCATAGGCGCAAGAGAAGGAGCAATATCCTTAACCGCCTGGTGGTGATAGCTGTTAACCTCAAGGCTTTCCCTGCCAAGAAGCTCGTACAAAGGTGTATCCTTTGCCACTTTCACACTGTGGGCAGGCTTGTTGTAAGGTGGGGCCTGGCGGTGGCAAACAGCGGATGGATGCTGGGATGGCAGGTCTCTGTAGAGAGTTCCGCCAAGAGCGGCGTTTATAAACTGAATCCCCCTGCATATCCCAAGAACAGGCATATCCTTTTCCATAGCGCATTTCAGCGAGGCAAGCTCCATCTCATCCCTTTCCCCGCAGCAAATGATGGTTTCCTCACGGTTAAAGGTATCATTTTTAAGGTTCTTTATGTAAATTTCCGGAGAGACGTCCTGGCCGCCCGTAAACAAAAGACCCTTGCAGTTTTTTAAAAGCTCTTCTATATCTTCTTTGTTGCTTGTAAGCGGAAGCATTACAGGTATTCCCCCGGCAAGTTCTATTCCCTTCATGTAGCCCGGCAGCATCCAAAGACTTTCTCTTTCTACATCTACCAAGGGCATAAGTCCGATCACAGGTTTCATTTCTTTTACCTCTCTTTTATTTTACCTTCAAAAAAAGACAAGGGCATCTTTTAAGACGCCCTTGCCGTTTGAAAGGATTATACCACATATCGATGAAATTTCAAGCTTTGTCACTATGCGTATCAAGTATTTACTCTGCTTTCTTTGTCTCCGGGAAGATCCACTTGTTAACAAAGAAGAAAACTACCATAGAAACACCGCCGTTAAGTACGGTTGTTCCGATTTCCTTTAACCATGCAAGGTTTTCTGGAATTGCATAAGTTATTCCGCCCTTCCAAATGCAGTTAAGGGAATTAACTATGCAGGTTATAATGCAGAAAGCTATAAGGTAAACAAGCGCCTGCTTTCCGATCTTGTCGTAGTTTCTGAATACAAAGTACTTCTGAATGAAGAAGTTGATCACTTCACCCACAACCATTGCTATCATGTAGGCAACAAAATATGCCGTACCGCCTTCATCCGGCCCGTAACCTATAATGTACCATGGGAATGTATGTCCAAACATGGTAATCTCAATTCCCGGAAATCCAAATGCAGTCTGCCCGAGAAAAGCAAATGCCGCAGGAAGGAATATTAAAAGCAATAATTTAAAAACCGTAATAAGGTTTGAAACAATAACGAAAAGTCCGCCCTCTCGTACCCATTTGGATGCGGCCGGGTGGTTCTTTTCAAATCTTCCCCATGTATTATTCCAAAATTCTTTCATGTTTTTTTCCTTTCATAACAAACATGTTTTGAGCCAACATCTGTTTATGTGGCCCGTTGTTGTTAATGTAACTATAGCAAACTTTCAAAAGAAAAAATTATTTTGGGGATAAAATGTGTATTTCTAAGGATATCCTGCTAAATCGGTCCGCACAAGTTCCATTAGCAGCTCATCCGTTCTTTGTCGCCGATGCCGGAAGCAATAAGGCCGTCCTTTAGTTGCTTTGATTTAATAAAACCTTTATTGTAACCCAGTTCTTCTCCTGGGAAAAAGACATGGACCCATTGTATTTTTCAGCTATCATTCTTATGCTCTTTAAACCGAAGCCGTGGTTTTTCTTGTCTTCCTTTGTGGTTTTCGGAAGATGTTCCTGATGTTCTATTTCCACATGCTTGTCGCAATAGTTTACACACTCAACCACAACAAAAGAATTCACCTTTTTAACGGAGAGTGTGATCAATCTGTTATCTGCGGAAGCAATAAGTTGTGATGCCTCAATGGCATTATCCAGGAGATTCCCGAAAAGAGCGCAAATATCCTTAACATGCATAAAAGAAATGATATCTCCGTCCGCCATTACTTTGAACGTTATATTCTTTTTTCTGCACTGAAGACTTTTGTTTGTAAGAATAACGTCCAAAACCTGGTTCCCGGTATTCTGAAAAGCCTCGTGAATGGCTATTTGCTGCTCAAGTTCGTCTATATACTCCTGCTTTTTTTCAGGGCTGCTTTCGTTCTTAAGCGCAATAAGATAATGCTTCAGATCGTGTATTTCTTTGCGAAGCATTTCGGAATTGTCCACAGAAAGCTTATATTGCTCGTATTGTCTTCTAAGAAGCTGGTTTATGGCAAAATTCTGACCGGAAATTGTGGCCTCATATATCCTGTCCTTTTGAGTCATAAGCATGAGCATTCCACCCAGGTCCACCAGAGTTCTTACATAAAGCATGTTGTTTTGGTCCGCGGAAAACGGTGTATTTGTCCATATAAAGCTCAAATTGGAAAGCGAAAAGGCTCCTATACCCGTTGCAAGAGCCGAACCAAATTCCCGGGGAGTAATCTCAAAAGGCACGTCCAATCCGGAAGTTCGCCTGTCAAACTGGAAATAAACAAAGAAAACAAGCGCATATATTCCAAGCATAAATAAAAAAGACAGCAAGGTTGAAGAACCAAGAGCGGTTGCATACCATACATAAATCTGCCTGTAAAGAGAAGCGGAAAATTCCGCAACCAGAAAGGCCTGTATTGTATAAAAGCCGCACTGCGGCGGTGTGGCATCCAAAACAAAGAACATTTCAAAATACATAAGGCCTACGGCAACCATCATATTCGGGATCCATAATGATATATGGGAAAAACCCGCCATAACCTGAAAACCCATTTGAACAAAGCAGAATAAAACACAGAGCAAAACAAGGGCTGCCCCTTTTTTCTTTCGCTTATGGCCTAAAATGTTTACAAGAACTGCACCCCACTCAGCCAATCCCGTAAACAAACGAGGTGTATCCATTATATTCTCGGGAACAAGTATTTCCAAAAGATTCATAGTATTCCCTCCGTGAGTTCATTCATAAAAGGCTTTTTCCTGGCTCTGCTTATAGGTATTCTGGTTTTATCCGGTAAGATGGCTTCGTCATGCTCAACGGCATATACAAAAGCAAGATTAACAATATAAGCATTGTGGCACTTGGAAAAGCCGGAAGGTTTCAAAATTTCCTCGTATTTCTTTAACGGTCCCTGAGTAATAAAGTCACCGTCTTTACTGTGTATTATCACATTGTTGCGTTGGCTTTCCAGGTAAATAACATTGCCGCATTCAAGCTTTACCTGTCTTTCGGGAGTGGAAAATACTATAAAATTCTTTTTGTTTTTTTGGTTTACTCTCGCCATAGCTTTTTCCAAAAGCTGTGTAAACTGCAAATAGGTAACAGGCTTTAAAACATAACCGATTGCATCCACAAGATATCCCTGCACGGCATACTGCACGGTAGACGTAACAAAAATAAGAACAACATTGGGGTCGATCTCCCTTATCTTCTTGGCTGTTGTCATCCCATCCAAATGCTTCATCTGAATATCCAAAAAAATGATATCGTAATCCGAAGCATACTCCTCCAGAATATCCACACCATCGCAGAATTCTTTAACGCAGGCCAGTTCTCTTTGCTCGTCAAAATATCGCTTAATATACCCGCTTAATATGTCCGTATGCTTTTTTTCATCTTCGACAATAGCAATATTAACCATATTATCTCCATATTTACCAAAAGAGGCTTCCGACCGACGGAAGCCTCAAGTGATGTTTTAACTGTCTGGATTATATCATTATTTTGTCTGAGCCGCAAGCCACTGCCAAAGAGTTACATTCTTACCGTTAAGCTGCACATTGCTTCCGTCAAAGTCTTTTGTGCACTCATTGTTAAGAAGGTAGATCCATGAATAATGGCCCATGTAGCTGTAAGCGGTTCCATCTTCGTTTGTGTAAAGACCGGATGTATCTCTTACATCATCCCAGAATGTAAAGTGCACATTCTTGGCACCTGCCGCAACAAGCCTGTTATACGTAGCAACCGTAAAATCCCCAGGGATAACTGTTGTGTCATTCTTTGCATGTGTAAACCAGATAGGAAGATTCTTTATAGATTTGATCTGAGCATCTGTAATGTACCGGTCTTCATAAGCCTCACAACAAGGATATGCTGCTGCAAAATAATCAGGATGAAGAAGGATCATGTTCATTGTCATGTAACCACCGTTTGAACATCCACCGATGTAAATGCGGTTTGGATCAATGTCAGGGTTATCATTTACATAATTGGTGATCAACTGCCAAAGAGCCTCTTCGTACATGGATGCGGTAGCGCCCGTCGAAAGCTCGCCGGTACCGTTATCCATCCACATTGTAGGTGTCTGAGGTGCAAGTACATACGCTCCGTTTCCGTCGAAGCAATCCTGGATCTCATCACCCCAAAGAGTGGAAACTTTGTTACCGAGTGTGTTTATTCTAATGTCCTTACCACCTTCGCCCATACCGTGAAGCCAAATGATAAGTGCATTTTTCTTGCTGTCTTTAGCGAGTTTTTCAGGCGCATAGGAAGCATATCTGAGTTCCTGTCCGTCGTATGTAACAACACTCTCTGTTACATCATCAAGATCCGGGCAAATTATCTTGGACTGCTTTGTGCACTCAAGTTTTGAGTAAACCGTCTTGCCAACCTGAAGCTTCTTTCCGCTTACAAGACTAACTGTGTGTGTATAAGGAGATGCCCAGGTGTTTCTCTGTGTATCCATAAAATCATAATGGAAAGGACTTGTTTCATCCTTTGCAGGATCTACAGATAACTCAACAGTAACATACTTTG
>JAILFQ010000180.1 GCA_024697505.1 Lachnospiraceae bacterium | reverse complement strand
TCCGAAAGCACCCGGAATATAAATACCCGGTTCAATAGTCATAATTGTTCCCGGCTCAACAATATCTTCCTCTGTTTGTGAAAATCTTGGGTTTTCATGTATCTCCAGACCTACACTGTGGCCAAGACCATGTCCGAAATAATCCCCATAGCCTTCTTTTGTAATAACATCTCTTGCAACCTTATCGTAAACCTTTCCGGGAAGTCCTGCCTTAGCCATATCTATTGCTTCCTGCTGAGCGGTCCTTACTATATTGTAAACCTTCTTCTGCTCTTCGCTTGCTTTACCTACCACAACGGTTCTGGTCATATCGGAACAGTATCCATTGTACATACAGCCAAAGTCCATTGTAACAAAATCACCCTTTTCAATAACCTTCTTTCCCGGTTCTGCATGTGGCTTGGAGGAATTAACTCCGGAAGCGATAATTGTTTCAAAACTAAGCTTTTCTGCTCCATTGGTCTTCATAATATATTCAAGCTTTGCCGCAAGTTCAATCTCGGTTACACCGGGCTTTATGTGGTGAAGGATTTCGCCAAAGGCAATATCACCTATATGTTCAGCCATTTTAAGGTTCTCAACTTCATCAGGTCTTTTTACTCTTCTTAAAATAGAAAGATCCTTTGAAAGAGGTTTAAACTTCTTAACCTCCAACTTGTCCTTAAGTGAAAGAACCGCTTCGTATGTAAGGTTTCCGCCTTCAAATCCAAGATTTGCGATTTTTTCATCATTTAATACTTCGTTTAAAAACTTTGGATAGTTTCTGCCGCCGTCGACGGTAATCACTTCAAATTCCTGAGCCTGTGCCATTGCAGCAATGGTGTATCTGGAATCTGTAAAAAGCTTTTTAGACTTGTTTGTAATGAGAAGATATCCTGTAGCTCCCGTAAAGCCGCTTATGTATCTCATATTGTATCCGTCGCTCACCAAAATAGCATCAAGATCTTCATTTTTCATTTGCTCGTAAATACGTTCAAACTTATCCATTTTTATTCTCCTTTATTACTGAGGCAAATCTATCGTCTCTTGTGTATTTTTAAATATATTTTATATGCAAGAAGAATCGGTTTTTCTATAATTCTTTTAAGAATTATCTGGAATTCTTCTCTTTTATCTATCGGTTTTGTTAAAAAAGTCTCTATTCCGGTTCTTCTGGCACCGTAGACGTCTGTGTAGATCTGATCTCCCACAAATACAGCAGTGTTCTTGTCGGACATTGTCATTTCCATTGCCTTTAAATATCCGGAACGTTTAGGCTTTCCTGCTTTATACACATAGCAGGCACCAAGCTTTTCATTAAAACTTTTCACTCTCTCTTCTCTGTTGTTGGACAAAAAACACACTTTAAACCCTATGGCCTGCAATCTTTTAATAAGTCTGGCAGACTTTTCGTCGGCCGGAGCACCATGCGTAACAAGCGTATTGTCTATATCAAAAATAACGGCCCTTTTGCCTGCCGCAAAAAGGTCTTCATATGGTATTTCGTATGCCGAATTGTAATAATGATCCGGAAAAAGATTAGTCATAAATTCTCTCCAATTAACTTTTCATTTAATATACATTTTTTACGTAAAAAAGTAAAGTCTCCCTACTGTTTTAAAGGCATTTGTTATTTTATTAACCCTTGAGAAATAGCGCTTTAAATAGTATAATATAATTGATTAAATTTGTGGGTTTTACCCTAATAAATAAATATTACGGAGGTTTAAAATGGATTTCTTAGATCAATTCTCTCTCAAAGGAAAAGTTGCTCTTGTAACAGGCGCTTCCTACGGAATCGGCTTTGCAATTGCTACTGCTTATGCTAAATGCGGAGCTACAATCGTTTTCAACGATATTAAGCAGGAACTTGTAGATAAAGGTCTTGCTTCCTACAAGGAACTTGGCATTGAAGCTCACGGTTATGTATGTGATGTTACAAACGAAGCACAGGTTAATGAATTCGTTGCAAAGGTGGAAAAAGAAGTTGGTGTTATCGACATTCTTGTTAACAATGCCGGAATCATTAAGAGAATTCCTATGTGTGAAATGACCGCTGACCAGTTCCGTCAGGTTATAGACGTGGACCTTAACGCTCCTTTCATCGTATCAAAGGCAGTTATTCCATC
>JAILFQ010000173.1 GCA_024697505.1 Lachnospiraceae bacterium | reverse complement strand
CTATTTCCGGTCTGGAAACGATCTCAAGTCCGGATTCCTGTGCTGCTGCTGCATATGCAGCAGGAATTACTTCGTTAGCAGCATCTTCGGATAATACGCCTGCGCCGTACATCTTCTCGATAAGAGCTCTTGGAGCCTTTCCTTTACGGAAGCCCTGAACATTGATCTTATTCTTGTTCTTCTGGTAAGCTTTTTCTATAGCTTTTTCAAACTCTGCAGCATCAACTTCGATGGTGAGTTTAACCATGTTCTTCTTCTCGAGATTCTCGACTTTACAACTCATTTAAATATTCCTCCTAAAAAACTTTACCTTAACATTTATTTACTTGCCAAACGGCATAGGTAATCATAATACACCACAGTATAACATTCTTATTACCAAAATTCCACAAAAATTTTTTTAATGAGGAAAAATGAGTAAAATCGCCTGTTTATTGAATAACTGCGTGGCCTTTTTTAACGATCACGTCTATAATGTCGTTAACAACTTCTTCGCACTTTTCAGAGCTTCCGGCTTCTGCCATAACTCTGATAACCGGTTCTGTTCCGGATTCTCTTACGAGTATTCTTCCGTCTCCGTTAAGTTTTTCCTCGGCAAGCCTTAACGCCTCAACTACATCCGCATCTTCCCTTGCTTCCTTTTTATTTCTTACGCGAACGTTTTTAAGCACCTGTGGGTAAACCTTCATTTCTTTGACAAGTTCTGAAAGCGTCATCTTTTTATCTATCATTATTTCCATTATCTTAATGGAAGTAAGTACACCGTCGCCGGTCATTGCATGTTTGGAAAAAATGATGTGGCCGGAGTTTTCGCCGCCAAGAGAATAATTGTTAGCCATCATGTTTTCAAAAACATACTTATCTCCAACTGCAGTCTGTTCGTATCTTATCCCTGCCTTTTCAAAAGCCTTATAAAGTCCCATATTGGACATAACGGTTGTAACAACGGTATTTCCGTTTAACTCGCCCTGGTCTTTCATATACATACCGCACATGTACATGATCTTATCGCCATCCACAAGATTTCCCTGTTCGTCGACGGCAAGACATCTGTCTGCATCTCCGTCATACGCAAATCCAACCGCAAGGCCGTTTTCAACAACAAACTTCTGAAGTTTTTCAATGTGGGTGGAGCCGCAGTTAGTATTAATGTTAAAGCCATCCGGCTCATTGCTTATTACATATGTTTTAGCACCAAGAGCATCAAAAACGGCCTTTCCTACGGATGTAGCAGAACCGTTTGCAAGGTCAAGGCCTACCTTAGTGTCCTTAAAAGACTTCTTTGCAAGAGAAATAAGATAGCCTATGTATCTGTTTCTTCCCATTGCATAGTCTACGGTACGTCCTATATCCTCTCTCGTGGCAAGAGGTACATCCTCAGTAAAAAAGCCGTCTATATAATCCTCTATTTTCTCTTCGACTTCAGCCTCAATCTTACATCCGGACTTATTAATAATTTTAATTCCGTTGTCATAAAATGGATTATGGCTTGCAGTTATCATTATTCCGCAATCAAAGTCATCGCTTCTTACAACGTAAGATACGCTCGGAGTTGTTGTAACATGAAGAAGATATGCATCCGCACCGCTGGCGGTAAGCCCCGCAACAAGAGAGTATTCAAACATATAGCTGGATCTTCTTGTATCCTTTCCTATTACAACACGCGCCTTATGGTCTCTTCCAAAGTACCACCCCAGGAATCTGCCGACCTTATATGCATGTTCCACTGTAAGTCCTACATTTGCTTCTCCTCGAAAACCATCTGTTCCAAAATAACGTCCCATTTTTATTTCTTTACCCCATTCTTTCCTACGGCACTAAGGTTACAACACACCCTGTTTCTGCCGGATTCTTTTGCTTTATAAAGCAGTTTATCTGCCTTGTCGTAAAGTACCTGAAGATTTGTTTCAGGTTTTGCTCTTTCAATATTAAGACCAAGACTTATTGTAACCACATCATTAGGTCCGGTTGCATGTTTCAGTCTTAAATTTTCAACATCTGTTCTTACCGTTTCTGCAATGTTATAAAACATTTCTTTTTTATAACCGTACAGGAAAATAAGGAACTCTTCTCCGCCTATTCTTGAAACTATCCCTTCTTTGCCAAACTTCTTTACTGTAGAAGCAAGGCTTGCGGCAACCTTCTGCAGACACACATCTCCTTCAGGATGTCCGAAAGTATCGTTATAAGCTTTAAAGTGATCTATATCTATAAGGATTACTCCAACAAGGCTTCTGTTTGG
>JAILFQ010000150.1 GCA_024697505.1 Lachnospiraceae bacterium | reverse complement strand
TCTTTAAGTTCTTCGTATCTTTCCCCAAGAAGAGCCTTAAAAGAACCGTGGTGAGCAAATTCTCCGGATGTTATAACCGGATAATTTAAAAGGATCCCGGCAATCTTAAGCTTATCCTTGCCGCAGGAAAGTGTTTCTTTTAAAACATCCGTATTCCAAAGGCAGGCATAAGAAGCGGCAAGATGGCCGCCCGCAGATGAACCCATAACAAATATTCTGTCTGTGTCTATATTCCATTCATCTTTTTTCTCATAAAGAAGCTTTACAAGGAAGCCGAGTTCCGTAAGGGCAACCGGGTACCTTGCAGGCGCACATGAGTAATTAAGGACAAATGCGTGATAGCCCATGGCAAGCGCCTGAAGAGCAAGAGGCTCTGCCTCGCGCACCGAACAATATTCGTAACCGCCGCCCGGACAAATAATAAATGCCGGTCTTTTGTTATAAGAAAAGTTCTTCTGCTCTTCTATTATGTATGTAAGTATTTCGGAGGTTTCAAGACTGCCCGGAACCTCCGGTTTAATTTTCATGGTTATCATTTGAGCTACCTCTATTCTTCTTTATTTTTTCTTTCTATGTCAGCAAAAATATAATTAACAATACCGCTTATTGCAAGGAAGATAGTGCCCGGAGCGATTAAAAGCCCGATAAATATTAAGGTGGAGTTCCAGGAGAACACCGCAATAAGAAGTGCGACAATAATTACGGCAAGAAGGGTTCTTCCTATGTACCTTACCGAAATCCTTAGGGAATTCTTTAAAGTTCCGGGAATTGTGTTTTCGTATCTGGCTGTAAGCGGATAAGCGTAAATAAAAGCAAAAACCGCCATTACGGTACAAAGTATAGCCATTATCAGAAAATAAGTATTGCCGTCTTCAGTGGCATTAAATATCTGAAAGCTTAAAAACGCAGCCTGAATTAAAAGCACGTGAATCGATCCAATGGCTCCCCCTTTTAAAAAGTTTTCTTTATATGCCTTAATAAAAGGTTTGAAAATGTAGCCCTCGGTTTCCGCAGCCATTTTAAGGGTTATTACAAATGATGCTGTTGCGGATGCACCTATAAAAAAGCCACTGAAAAGAAGCACCAAAACGCTTACCGGTAAAGGCACGTTTTCAAGATTTGCACATATAAAATACGCGGCAGCCGGCAGGGCTCCTATAACAAAGCAAAGATCCAGTCTTAATATATCCCAAAGTCTGCTTAAAAATTTATATACAGGTCCGTCTATAGAAAAAAGTTTCATAATCCCTCCTATTATCCATACAGGAAGAATTATACCAACATGATTGCACAATTTCCACATAAAAAGGCGGTTTTATTTACAGTAAAAAAATGACGCAGAGGAAAGATCTCCTCTGCGTCTATATCATTTATTACCAAAAGTTTACGGAACAAGTTTTGTCATACCGCCCATGTAAGGCTGAAGTACCTTAGGAATGTTTACGGAGCCGTCCTCGTTTAAGTTGTTCTCCAGGAATGCAATAAGCATACGAGGCGGAGCCACAACAGTGTTGTTAAGTGTATGAGGAAGATACTTTCCGCCTTCTCCCACAACTCTCATTCTGAGTCTTCTTGCCTGAGCATCTCCAAGGTTGGAACAGCTTCCTACCTCGAAGTATTTCTTCTGTCTTGGTGACCATGCTTCCACGTCCACAGACTTAACCTTAAGATCTGCAAGGTCTCCGGAGCAGCACTCAAGTGTACGGACAGGAATATCTAAAGATCTGAAAAGATCTACCGTATTCTGCCAGAGCTTATTAAACCACATCGGAGATTCTTCCGGCTTGCACACAACTATCATTTCCTGCTTTTCAAACTGGTGGATACGGTAAACGCCTCTTTCCTCTATGCCGTGAGCACCCTTTTCCTTACGGAAACATGGTGAATAGCTGGTAAGAGTCTGAGGAAGTGTATCTTCAGGAATAACCTGGTCTATAAACTTACCTATCATGGAATGTTCGCTGGTTCCGATAAGGTAAAGGTCTTCGCCTTCAATCTTATACATCATTGCGTCCATTTCGGCAAAGCTCATAACGCCTGTAACAACGTCGCTTCTGATCATGAAAGGCGGTACACAGTATGTAAAGCCTCTGCCGATCATAAAGTCTCTTGCATAGGAAATAACTGCGGAATGAAGTCTTGCAATATCTCCCATAAGGTAGTAGAAGCCGTTACCCGCAACTCTTCTTGCGCTGTCAAGGTCTATGCCGTGGAGCTTCTCCATAATGTCTGTATGATAAGGGATTTCAAAATCCGGAACCACAGGTTCGCCGAATCTTTCAACTTCCACGTTCTCACTGTCATCTTTTCCGATAGGAACGGATGGGTCGATAATGTTAGGGATTGTCATCATTATCTTCTTGATCTTCTCGGCAAGTACAGGTTCAAGAGCTTCAAGTTCCGCAAGGCGTTCGGCAGATTCGTTGACCTTTTTCTTCATTTCCTCTGCTTCTTCTTTTTTGCCCTGAGCCATTAAAGCTCCTATTTCCTTGGAAAACTTCTTACGGTCGCTTCTTAAATTGTCTGCTTCCTGCTGAGTTTCTCTTGCCTGCTTGTCAAGGGCAATAACTTCGTCCACAAGCGGAAGTTTTGCATCCTGGAACTTGTTCTTAATATTCTGCTTAACAATGTCCGGATTTTCTCTTAAAAATTTAATATCTAACATGTTTCCTCCTCGCAGCCTTCGGCAATACCCTGCCGAAACGCTTTTCTTTATTAAATAAAATAAGCGGGACAATACGCCCCAAAACCTTGGGACGGATTGTTCCGCGTTGCCACCCAATTTGCGATGCCATAAGCACCACCTCTTAATTTAGCAGATAAGGGCTGCTGCCCCGGACTTTCGCCCGCGATGCCCGGTTTCCCGGCCGGAAAACGGAAAGGCTTTCTCCTGTGGCGGTTCGCACCGGACACCGTCTCTCTGAAACATTACAAAAACCGAATTTTTCCTTACCATCTGATTAAAACTGATTATATCCCACACTTCGTTTTCTTTCAAGTGTAAGAAAAAAATTTTTAAAATTTCATCTTTTCTATCTCTTTAACAACAGAAGCCACAATCTTTTCAACATTGCCTTCTTTAAAAGGATTTCTTATATGAGCGGTTTCAAGAGTTTCAAAATAGCCTCTGCTGCCGCCAAGTCTTAAAAGAGTCATATAGTTGTTCCAGGCTTCTTCCTTGTTTTCAAGGCTGAGACCGAAAAGGTCGAAAGCACAAAGCTGGGCAAGAGCATAATCCACATAATAGAAAGGATAAAGGAAAATATGCTGCTTTTGCATCCAGAAGCCGCCTCCTTCAAGAAATTCATTTCCGTCATAATCTCTCCACGGAAGGAACTTCTTTTCTACTTCCTGCCACATTTTTCTATGTTCTGCGGCATCTGCTTCCGGCTTTGCATATACAAGGTGCTGGTACTCATCAACAGCACAAAGATAAGGTATGGAAGAAAGCGCATCCACCAAATGATAGAATCTGTATTTGTCTGCCTTTTCCCCGAAGAACTTCTCCATCCAAGGATGTGTAAACAGCTCCATGGACATGGAATGAATCTCGTTTATTTCGCTTGTAGACCATACAAGGCTTGAAAGAGGCTGAACTCTTGATGCCACGTATGCCTCAAAAGCGTGACCTGCCTCGTGGGTAAGAACATCTACATCCGCACTTGTTCCGTTAAAATTGGAAAAGATGAAAGGTGCCTTATATTTTTCCAGGAAGGTACAATAACCGCCAAGATGCTTTCCCGGTCTTGTATCAAGGTCGAAAAGTTCGTGCTCGGTCATAAAGTCGAAGTACTCTCCGGTCTCTTTGGAAAGTTCCCTGTACATCTCCTTTGCTGCAGCCACCATCTCGTCCTTTGTTCCGTGAGGCATTGCATTGCCGTCCGGGAAGCATAAAAATTCATCATAATAATGAAGTTTGTCTACACCTATTCTCTTTCTTTGGGCTTCGTAAAACCCTGCAACCACAGGAACTATTACATCCACCACCTGCTTACGGAACCCGGCCACATCTTCCGCATTGTAGTCATATCTGCTGCGGGAAAGATAAGCCATTTCCGTATAAGACTTAAAGCCGAGCTTCTTTGCCTTTCTGTCCCTTATTGCAACAAGCTTTACGTACTCATCGTCAAGTTCTGCGGAAGCAGACTCGTAAAGATCTGCCCAGGCCTTAAAAGCTTCCTTTCTTTCCTCTCTGTCTGTGGACTGCATATGCTTTAAAAGGCCGTAGAAATTGCACTCTTCGCCTCTGAAAACGGTCTTACACTTACCGGCTGTCTTTTGATAAGCCTGGGTTAGTTTGCCTTCTTCAATTGTATCCTCAATTATGTCTTCGGAAAGAAGTCTCTTCTTTTCCTCTATATCCTTAAAATAAAGGCTTCCGAATTCCTCTTCAAGTTCTTTTCTGAAAGGGAGTTTAAGAATGGTTTCGGAAAGTTCCTTCTCAAGAGGGATAAGCTTTGCGTTCTCCTCGCGAATATACTGCATTTCTTTATCGTAAAACTCATCATTAAGATTAAGTGTGTTACGAATGCTTGCAACAGTAAACATTGTGGAGAACTCTCCGTCTTTTTTGTTCTGTTCAAGGAAGAGTCTTTTTATCTCCTCAAATGATGCTGCCTTCTTCAAGGCATCAATATACTCTCTTAAGTCTTTTTTAATGGCGTCAAAATCCGGACGCACATATTCAATGTCTTTAAATTTAAACTGTTCCATATCTCTCTCCTGTCTGTTTTTTCTCGTAGTAAAAGTATACCACTTTACCGCTGTGCCATGGTTAAATTTTTTATAAAAAAAGGACTGTCCGCAAAATCAGCGAACAGCCCTGTTCAAATCTTATTAATGATGGAAAAGTCTTATTCCGGTGAAGCACATAACCATGTCGTGATTGTTGGCCGCTTCTATAACATTGTCGTCTCTTACGGAGCCGCCCGGCTGAGCAACATACTTAACACCGCTCTTTGCCGCACGCTCAATATTGTCTCCGAACGGGAAGAAAGCGTCCGAACCAAGAGCTACATCTTTCATTCCGTCGAGCCATGCTCTCTTTTCCTCGCGGGTAAATACAGGAGGCTTAACTTTAAAGGTCCTTTCCCAGACTCCGTCCGCAAGAAGATCCATATATTCTTCGCCTATGTAAAGGTCTATGGCATTATCTCTGTCTGCTCTTCCGATGGTATCATTAAATTGAAGATTTAATACCTGAGGAGCCTGGCGAAGATACCAATTGTCCGCCTTTTGTCCGGCAAGACGTGTGCAGTGTATTCTGGACTGCTGCCCTGCGCCTATTCCTATAGCCTGTCCGCCCTTAACATAACATACAGAGTTGGACTGAGTATACTTAAGAGTAATAAGCGCTATCTTAAGATCGTTCTTCGCACTTTCAGGAAGTTCCTTATTGTTTGTAATGATGTTTGAAAGGAGTTCATCATTTACTTCAAGATTGTTTCTTCCCTGCTCGAAAGTTACTCCGAATACCTGCTTATGCTCGATAGGTGCAGGCTCGTAGTTTTCGTCTATTTCTATTATGGCATAATTGCCCTTTTTCTTTGCTTTTAAGATTTCGAGAGCCTCATCTGTATATCCCGGAGCAATGATCCCGTCGGAAACCTCTCTCTTAATAAGCTTTGCGGTAGCAAGGTCGCAGGTGTCGGAAAGAGAGATAAAGTCTCCGAAAGAAGACATTCTGTCCGCACCTCTT
>JAILFQ010000118.1 GCA_024697505.1 Lachnospiraceae bacterium | reverse complement strand
TACATTTTTTCCATATTATCCATATTTTCAATTATTTTAAGGGTTATTCTTTTGTATTCTTTAAGCTCTTCCTCGGAAATTCCCTCAAATAGTTTTTTATCAAAATCCTCTTTTAACAAGGCTATTTTCTTGATTACTTCGAGGGCATCATTTGTTACAAGATAGTGGGTGATCCTTCTGTCTTCCGGGTCTGCAACCGGCTTTATGTAACATTTTTCAATAAGATCGTCTATTGCCTGGGAGACATGGCCCCTGTTAAGTCCAAGATATTTGTATACATCGGTTGGAGTGTTCTTCTCTCCGCATTTAGACAGGTAGAGAAGAACTTCCATGTCCACCTTTTTTAAATTGTATTGCTTTTTTACAGTCTCAAAATAATACTCAAGAACCCTTTTAAACTCATTTCCCTTAAGGGCTATTTCAATCCTGTTATCCACTTGTATTCCCCTTATATGCTCTTTGTTCTCTCCCAGCCGTTTCCTGCGTCGGTTGTATGCCTTATAAACTTAAAGTCGCAGTAATCGCCGCCCTGGCAAAGAGTTTTTGTCCTTATAAAATCTGTATATGGAAGTGCTCCATAATTAATTATGTCTGCATGACAGCACATGGAACCCAGCTTCATTAAGTCCCGCTTGCCAAGGATTTTGGCGTATATGCACTCATTACATTCAAAATGGAACTCATCCTTTGGGTCTTCTTTAATGTGCCATGTGTATCTCCAGCCTATGCCGGATTTGTGCTTAAATCCAAAAGGAACGACCTTCTTCATTAATGACATAAAAAAGCCCTTCTTTGCAAGCTTTTGCATTCCGCTTGGATCAAGGAACTTCCACATTTCCTCCGAAACAAGCTTGTAGGCTTCTTCCTCGCTCTTTCCATGCTTTTGGAAAACCTCGTACATGGCAATAGATGTGAGGATCTGTGCCATATGTTCGTAGTTTCCCTTGTCGCAGTATTCCTTTTCCTCAACAAGGAGTTCTCTCATTCTGGCGTAAATGTCTGTCTGAACTTCTTTTGGTAATGTAGGAAAATAATTTTGGTAGCGGCTTATTGCCACCATTGCCTCAGGTACATATTTTTTCATACTATCACCCTCGTTTTTTAATTTCTTCCGTTTTTTAATCAGATTTCATTTATTTTATTTCTTTAGTTCTTAGTGTTAGAGAGTTCTAACAGTATTTTACCACATTTAAAGAAAAAATGACACACCACCCCCGTCCCCCTTTGTGTCATTTTTCCAGGTAGGCGTTCAGCCTTTTGGCAACGTTTTCTTCCAGGTTCCTGTAGAAGAACTGGTAGTCGTAAATGTGGTAGCCACCTTCCGGAAGGAGGTCCAGATATGCAGGGTAATCCGCAGGGTCTATATCCGTAACCTTTAAAACAGGGCGGTTTTCATCTATATAGCAGCCGCAGAGGCCTTTTATTTCGCTATTGATATTTGCGTCGTAGTCTGTAAAGCAGGCGCCAAGGTTAAGAGACTTGTCCGCAGGCGCTGTATCTGTTGTCCATGTAAGCGGGTTGATGGTATAAGCTTTTGTTCCAAGAGGAGTAATAAAGGTCTCTGTTACTTCCGGTGCCTCGCAGTCAAAGCTTATTACAACCCCTGTGTCTGTTTCGGACTGAGCAGGCTTTACATGGGAATACTTATCGACCGTTTCTTTATAAAGCGGCCAGCCTATCGCATAGGTTGCCACAATTTTTTCCTGTGTTTCAGCAGTTGCGCAGTGGTCAGCAAGAAGGCGTATAACCATTTCCGCTCCCTGGGAAAAACCTGCAAGCACGATCGGTCTTCCGTTGTTTTCGTGTTCCAGGTAGTACAAAAAAGCCTCCTCAACATCTTTATAGGCACTTTCAAAATATGCGGTTCTCTCATCTTCCGAAAGGGAATACGTTCTCATTGCACATTGGGAATAATAAGGTGCATACATTCTTGTTACATCATCATATATTCCGCGTTCCATATTAAGGGCTCCAAGGAAGTTCTTTTTGGTCTTCTCATCATTTAATGACATAAAGTCTTCATCCTTTGTGTCAACGGTAGGTGCAACCAGGAAGAGGTCCGCTTCCTTTCCCTCGCCCTCCGCGAAATAAGCCCAGTTATCTTTATTAGAATAATCGGTTTTACGCTTCAGATAGATGGTTTTATCCGTTAAAGTGTTATTATTATCGTACAATAACGTGCATTCCGGATCGGCGTATTTGATAGGGAAATAAGCAGCGTCCGGATACAGTGCCAGCCTTACACCTTCCGGCACAGATTTCTTATAGCTCTTTTCCTCATCGGTTCCGGCATCTGTAACTACTGTATAATTAACCGTCTCCTCACCGGAAAATATCCCGAATTTATCTTCTTCCGGTACAAACCTTGCACCTCTTTCCAGCATCTGGGAAATGTAAAGAACAGCTTTGCCGTCAATAACAAAGTAATTATCCAAAGTGATAATTTCTTTGGTAGCCTTGTCTACAGTGTATTCATATTCCACCTTTTCTACCCGGTCCAATGTATAGCCGTAATAATTGATCGACGATTCGACCATACTTGCCGGTCCTTCGGTTTTCAGATAGATTATTCCGTCCTTTTCTTTCCGGGAAATAATTTTTTCCTCTTCAGAATAATATAATATAGTATCAAGCTTGTGTTCCGTTAAATACTTTGTGGAATCAGGTATGCAGAGCAACTTATACGGAATATCGAGTGTAAGATTGTAGCCGTAAAAGTTATCATCCTTTTCAATTATTTCAATTTGAGATGGATGTGCTGCCACATACCTGTTTTCGTCCTGATAAAGATCTACAACATACGTGCTGCCGTCACTATAGTATTCTGTATATTCATATTTAAAAGACCCGTAAGTCTTAACAATATTTTCAAAAGTATTGGGCTCCACCAGATCCTTAAGTTTTATTTCTTCTGCTTTTTTGCCGCTGCATGCAGAAAAAGCCAGCAATAAGCATAAAAGCATTATCACCGGCAATAATCCGTGTTTTCTTGATTCACTTTTATTTATTTCTTTCATTTTTACTCCCTCCTTCGTACCATCCGTAAATCCAAATGATAACAACGCTTTACGCAATTTATATACGAAGAGGTTTCAGAAGTTCCACGGGGATAAACAATGACCTGCCCCCCGTCCCCGTTTGTGTCATTTTCTTCTTTTTCTTGCCATGTAGCCTGCAAGGGTTATAAGACCGCATACAAGAACACAAAGATAGAAGGATACACCTCTGCTTACCATTTCAAGGCGAAAGGCCATGTCTCTTCCCATAAGGTCTTTAAAGCCGTCCAACATAAGAAAGTCCGAAACGCCCATTGCACCGGGAACCGGAATGTAGTTGTAACCTATCGTGATAAGGCATTGTTTGGAAAAGATACGAACCGCATTTTCCTTTTCTCCTCCTGCGGAAAGATAAAGAAAAACCGGTACAAGTATCTGGGAGGCTCTTTGAAGAAAGTTCCAAATGAAGGTTTTAACAAGGAGGTCCGTCTTTCCGGAAATAAAGTCCGAGCATTCCGCATAACTTTCTCCGGCTCTTTTCAGCTTTTCCTGCCATTTTTCGTTATGTCTTACAATTTTATGTCTTGAAAGAAAAGAAAGAAGGCGTCCGGCAAGAGCAAAAAATCTGTCCCCTTTTTTTAAAACAAAAAAGAAGAAAACGGAAGTCAGTGTAACTGCACTTATGCCTATAACAATAAAAACAACGGCAGACTCGTTGAAGCCCTTTAATACTCCGGGATAAACCAATACCGCTATAATGCCCAAAGCACCTACGGAGACATTGTACATCATAAGGTTTAATACAAGAGCCGCTGCCGCAACTCCGCCCGGCACCCCGTCCTTTATCATAAAATATGCACTGGCAGGCTGTCCGCCTGTTGCAGAAGGCGTAATTGCAGAAAAATATACATCCGAAGTGCTGTAAAGCAGGCCTTCCATTCTTTTCTTATTATATCCCGCTCTCTTTAAAATCACTCTTAAAGCCGTTCCTTCAAACCAGACATAAAAACCCGCAAAAAGAATGCCAAGCGCCACAAGAAACTGGTTTGAAGCCGCCACAAAGTCAAACAGTTCCTTTACAGACAAGGATTTGCTCTGGGCCATAACCGCCTTTATAGTAAGTACTGCAAGCAAAACGCTTATAACAGACCAAAATAGTTTACTTATCAGATCATTTTTATTTTTCATTTCCCGACTAAAACTTCCCTTTCCTGCAAATAAAAACCATATGGTTAAACTCATCCACTAAAGTATACCAAAAAATATATATGATTAAAGAGTTTTGTTAAGGATTATACACAATTTTTTATAAAAGTGATATTATTAAAGCGCAACATCATTTCTAAATACATAATTGGGAGGCTTAATCTATGAAGGTATTGCTTAAAGGGGGAAAACTCTATGACGGTTCCGGTGCGGAAGGCGTTATGGAGGACATTTTGTTTGAAGACGACAAGATTCTGGAAGTTGGCAGGGAAATTGCGGAAGAGAAAGCGGATAAGATCGTGGACATTACGGGAAAATCCGTTGCTCCCGGTTTTATAGACGAACATTCCCACAACGACTGGTTTGCTATTAAAAAAGATCCGTTGCCGTACTTTGAACCTTTTATTAAACAGGGAATAACCACTTTTATTTCCGGTAACTGCGGTGTATCCGAAATCGGTTTTGAAGAGGATTGCAAGTATAAAGACAAAATGGGCGGTGGCCTGTTCTTCTTTAACGACACTACCGGTGAGTACGGAAATATTAATGATTTTTTGAATAAGATTGACGGAAACTGCCCTGCAAACATGGCAGAGCTTGTGGGACACTGTTCCGCAAGAGCCGCTGTTTCAGGATACTCAAACAGAAAGCTCACACCCGACGAAGAAAAGAAGATGCTTGATATTATAGAAGACAACTTAAAGAACGGTGCAGCGGGTGTTTCTCTTGGCCTTATGTACGAGCCGGGACTTTACGCAGACGAGGAAGAACTTAAAAAAGTTGTGGACCTTTGTGTTAAGTACGACAAGCCTCTTACCGTACACCC
>JAILFQ010000086.1 GCA_024697505.1 Lachnospiraceae bacterium | reverse complement strand
AAATGGGCGAGCTTGCCGTCGCCCGACATTCGACATCCATGCTTGTGTTTAAAAGCCTTACAAAAAACATGTAAGGCTTTTAAACTCTCAGGTCGGGCTAAATTTACGTCCATGTAAATTTCCGGCGCTCGCCCATTTTTTCCACTAAGTCTCACCAAAGCCTTAACTTATGTTACCTTCGGCAAGTAATAAGCATCCGCCCGCCTACATACGATTCTCCGGTGCAGTGCCCTATTCCTAACCTAAGCTTACCCAAAGTCTCACTGTCAGTGTGCTCGTCGAAATGTCACCCCACCCCCCGTTTGTGGAAGAGACCGCCGCCCGCCAAAGTACGGCGGGCGCAGTGCGGGCTATAGTGCACACCGGAGGTCGACACTTGCTTTAGCATATGTTTGGCGAGTAAAGTGGTTCCCGGCTTTAGGCGTATTTTGGAGGCCGAAGGCCGACACTTGCTTTAGCGTATGTTTGGCGAGTAAAGAACTTCCGGCTTTTGTTGTATAATTTTGTGCTATAAGCCGTCAAATGGCTTGATTCAGCTTAAAAGCAAGTTTTTCTTTCTGTAAGCCGTATTTCCTGGGCTATATTTTTAGAAGTCATCTTTTTTTATACCTTTTCCCTTCGTAAGCCGTATTTTTTGACTTTTTTTGATGTGACTGATGGAAAGTTCATCTTTTTTGACTTTAAAAAAAGAATAAGCCGTATTATTGGAAATCATTTCCAAATCGTACGGCTTGAAGCGGGAAAAACAAGAAAAAAAGATGAACAATTTCAAAAAAGGCCAAAAATTACGGCTTAAAGGAAGCTTTTTCTCAAAAAAAGCCGAATCGAGTTAGTAAGTCGGCCTTCGGCCGTAAAAGAGACGGCTTAAGCCGAACACTTTCTTCAAAAAAGCCGACAGAAGTTAGCAAGTCGGCCTGCGGCCGTAAAGAATACGGCTTAAGCCGAACATTTTTCTCAAAAAAGCCGACAGGAGAAAGCAAGTCGGCCTGCGGCCGTAAATCATACGGCTTAAGCCGAACATCTTTCTCAAAAAAGCCGACAGGATAGAAAGAAGCCCCGGAACAGGAAAGCAAGTCGGCCTGCGTTCATGAGCAAGGAGCGAAGCGGATTGCGAATGGGGTAACTGGACGTTTTCGGCAGGTGGAGACTAAGTGGAAAAAATGGGCGAGTTGGGCTCTCCACTCTCAGGAAGCGAAGGGGTGACATTTCGATGAGCGTATTTAACGCAGTAAAAGAAATCCCCACTCAGGCAGTGAAGGCATATGCGTGGTTATAAGGGATTTCTTTTGTCAGTAGGGGCAAGCCCCTACTGACAAAGCACGAAGTGCACTGCGTTATGAGCAAGTAGCGAAGCGGATTGCGAATATCATTGACAGTGAGACTTTGGGTAAGCTTAGGTTAGGAATAGGGCACTGCACCGGAGAATCGCAAGGATGCGATTCTAGCGAACGTTGAGGCATGGATGCCGAATCGGAGCGACGGTGCAATCCAGTGCCCGGGCTCCTAGCCTTAGCTTACCCTGTCGAACGGGTTAAGGAGCGAATCGAATTTCACCCCCTTCGCTTCCGTGCTTTCTGCGACGGCAAGCTCGCCCGTTTTTAGTGTTCCTGTTCTTTTAATGCCTGTTCCAGTTCCTCGGTGCTGTGGTGGTGTCCATGTTTGTTCTCTGTAACATAATGATCGTGTTCGTGAGTGTGGGTAATGGTATGCGTATGTTTTACTCCGTTATGAACGTGGGTAAAGGTATGGGTGTGTTCATGCATATGGTGTCTTATAAGAGTATCTCTTACAACAAGGGCCGAGCCAAGAGCCATAACCACAAGAGCGAGAATATAAGTTGAAGATAGCTCTTCTTTTAAAAGTAAAAATGAAAGGAATGCGCCTATAAAAGGTGCGACCGCATAGTAAGCGCTGGTTTTTGCGGCTCCCAGGGTATTTTGAGCTCTTACATAAAAGAAAATGCTAAGCCCGTACGCAACAAAACCCAAAAGCAAAGCTGCCGCAATATATATGGTACCGGGAACTTCCTCCCTTTTGATCAAAGCTATAATAAGAGCTCCGAGGCCTGAAAAAACGCCCTTCAAAACCACAATTTCATAAGTGCTTTTTGAAGAAATGTTTCTTGTGCAGTTGTTTTCAAATCCCCAGCACACCGTAGCAAGTATGACGAAAAGCGAGCCATAGGAAAAAGCAAATCCGCTTGTAATTCCCGTAATATCTATAGAAAGCAGAATTCCGGAAAGAGTTATAAGAGCAATTCCCGCCCACAGCCTTTTGGAAACTGCTTCTTTAAACACAAATAAGGCAATTACAGTTGTTGCAACTATCTCAAAGTTCCCAAGTAATGATGCGCCGGAAGAAGACCCGAGATTTATTCCCAGCATTAAAAAAATAGGGGCCGCA
Source organism: Lachnospiraceae bacterium (assembly GCA_024697505.1). Classification (GTDB taxonomy): domain Bacteria; phylum Bacillota; class Clostridia; order Lachnospirales; family Lachnospiraceae; genus JAILFQ01. Next base: position 4,052 of record JAILFQ010000086.1, on the reverse strand, counting down.
ATGTCTAAAACTATCATTCCGATAACATATGGAAGGTCCTTTCTGCTTAATCTTTCATATTCTGCCCTGTCCTTTTTATTAAAAAATGATACTATACCTATTCCGATTCCCGCACCGAGATATAAAAGTGCCGCCATTGTAACCGTTCCCACTTCTTTTAAAAGCATTTTGGAAACAGGTACATTAATAGCATAAAATACCGCTGCCAGCAAAGCATATAAAATTGCTCTTTTCTTTTTCAAAACTGCCCCCTATTCCATACCGGTTTTGACGGCCGGTACTCTTTGTTAAGCCTTACACAACTAACGTCACGGGTGTTCGGCGCTTAATTATCAACTATCCGCAAAAGCTAAAAACACTTCTTTACTGCAATAATTCCAGATAATCCCTAACAGATGTCTCAACATTAAAAACTTTTGAATACTCAAGTATTTTTTCCGGATCAAGCATTTTACCAAAATATGCCTTGATTATTTTGTTATATAAAGATTTGTCTGTTTTGTCTTTGTTTTTTATAATTTCACAAACACAGCGCTCCGGGTTATACACACGTATTTTGTACCCTTTTGGAGAATCCGTACTTATTATTCCGCAATCCCATAAATCCTTTTTACAATAATGAAAAACCGCATTATCATAATCCTTCCTGATGCCTGATATGTTTTTCCCCTGAGGCACCGTTATATTTATAAGCGGAGGCTCTTCGTTTATAAGCCCCAAAAGATACGCACCGGTTTCGTATGAAAAGATGAGTTTGTCGGACCTTTTTTGAATAAGTCTGTATTGATCCGGCTTTTCACCATGTAAATAATAATTGCCGTGTGTATCCTTATTAAGCGTTCCGCTAAGTTTAAGCATGTAAAGAGAAAGTCTTTGAAGTCTGTTTTCTTCCGGTTCTTTTAGTTCTTTTAGTTCTCCCGGCGTTATCACTCCGCCTTTCTCCCTAATGTATTTGCACAAAAATTCATTATCAGGTTCCATCTTCTGCCCCTTTTCACTTATAAAGATATTTCTGCCTCTTTTTGTTTCGTGCTTTAATATTATACCGTTAAAGCACAAAAATCAATATCGCAATACAAAAAAGATTGCCCTCCCGGGCAATCTTTTATCTGTCGCTTATTTTCTTGTAACCAGAATATCCAATAATCATATTTTCCCGCAATCTGAATATCCGATTGTTTTATTTCCTTATAAAGCACTTATCCAGGCTTATATTAAAGTAGTCTCCGAGAAAAGGACTGTGGTTACGTGCTTCGTACTTGTATATCAACTCATCCTTATAGTAAATGCTTACGGAAGATGTGTCCGCAAAAACCTTATAGACTTCATTTTCAAAAGAATTATACCTGCAGGTTATTTTTTCCGCAGATTCACCCAGAATATCTTCCATTCCGTAATTTACGTAGTAGTCAAAGCTTTTGCAGGAATCTCCCTTTACAGCAAAGCCAAAGCTGTTTCGGTCTCCTATCCAGCCGTTACCGGAGGAATGAAGTAAAACCACCAGGTCGCTTTTTGCAAGTACCGCCTTATCTCTTACAATACGTCCAAACAAAAAAGCCTCCGGCACAATAAAAACAAGGACAAGAAGCACTATCTGCCATATGGCGGGCTTAACTTTCCTGTTCTTTTCCTCCTGTGCTGCCTTCCGGTTCTTAAAAATATTTATGAAAACAGATATAAGGCCCAAAAAGCCTGCAATAGCGGAAAAGAAATAATATATAAGCAGTTCCATGCCTATATCCAAATTCAGATTTCCAAGCATGATCAGGTCTATAATAAGCCACAAACCGGTAAGTAAAGTAAAAAGCACAATTTTACCGCGGATGGCAGGCTTTTTATTTATTATTGAGTACACAAACAAAAAGACGAAAAAACCTGTAAGAATTGCAGCTGTAATGTAACCATAAGTCTTTATAAGCATTTTTTCCTCCCAAAACAAATCCGGCCGTAACCGGTTCTGCAATCTTTTACTCTGCTGCTATTGCAAGCCCTGCAGCAATATCTTCTTCTGTAGCAAGACGGCTTTCCCCTGTTGCGTAGTCTATTACAACGCCCGGCTGCACATTATATGCAAAAGCGCAGAAACATACCCCTTTTCCATTATCTTCAACAGACCAGGCCTCCATTAAAACCCCCTTAGCTACAAGGTCTTCCCCTTCAAAATAAGGAGTTACTCTGTACAGTACATGGTTTCCGGTTTCCTTAACATAGTTTGCAACTTCATTTTCAAAATACAGCATTCCAACTATATTAAGGTATCTTGTACCTGTTATAAGATTCTGTTTATTGGCATTTTCCGCAGTAAGCTGGTAGCCTATAAGATGGCAGCGGTTGTAAAGATATTTACCGTCTACGCAGTCGTACTTAACCGTATGCCAGCCGGTGGGTTTTACAGAGCCGATATCTCCTCGCTCCTCCGTAGGCATAACGTCTTTGCCTACATTTACATAGCAGGTTGTACATCTTTTAAGCTCGTCAAGCTCACCGTAAAACTCAAATGATGTTGTATATGTCTTGTTCTCAAAATACGGAACATCATTATTTAAAACGGCGTATGAAGCGCCGGAATAAGCAGGTATATCCGAAAGACTTACAGGTGCCTTTTCTATTTCCGAAGGAAGGCCTGTGTCTCCTATAAAACCTGTTACAGACCCTTCCGAAGACTTTTCCGAAGACTTTTCCGGATCATTTTCCGTTACATTCCCGGAAGCATAGTCCGTTCCCTGTTCCGATGCAGAGCCACCGTTTACAAACTCTCCGGGATCGTAATTTTGCTGAACAAAATATATGCCAAATCCAAGTATTAAAACCAGCGCCAGGTAAAGCGGGCTCTTCTTAAATTTATTTACTTTTCTTTTAACAGATGATGATCTTTTTTTGCTTGTTGCCATTATAAAACTTCTCCTTTATCTTTTGCGGGCTCCCTCACCCAAAATACATTTCGGCTGTTTTCCCGCTTTTCCTTACAAACTTATGCAAATCTTTTCCGAAATATACAAAACAAGTAAAAAGCCAAAATTGATAGCGGTAAAAAGAGCCACATAGCTACCCGTTTTTTCAGGATTAAACTTTTTAAAATTTGTAAATGTAATAAGGCTTGCAAGGGAAGCTATTAATGTTCCCAGACCCCCAATATTTACGGCAGGAAGAAGGGCTGAATAGTTGTCTGTAAAATGAGACAGCAAAACCGCACTTGGAACATTACTTATTACCTGGCAGGAAAGAAGGCCAAAGAGCAAAGTGTTCTTTGGCAAAAGGCTGCCAAGGAAAGCATTTACCGCAGGAATCCTTGCCATATTTCCGCTGAACACAAAGAAGACGCAAAAAGTAAGAAGCAAAGGATAATTAACTTCAAGCAAAGCTTTTTTATCCAAAAAAAGCAAAGCCAGCACCACAATAAGCGTCCCCCATGTATAAGGTACAAGTCTGAATACTATTAAAAGACTGAAGATAAATAAAGCAGAATACTCTAAAGTTCTTGGTCTGTTAAAGGCGTAGTCTTCTTCCCTTAAAAGTTTTAACGGCTCATTTTTTACAAAAAGGCAGATTAAAACTATAAGCAGGGTGGAAACAATAAAAGGTGGCAGCATTATGTGCACAAATTCCGGCGTCGGAATATTGTAATAAGCGTAAAGGTAAAGATTTTGCGGATTTCCGAAAGGTGTTACCATCCCACCCAGATTTGCAGCAATATTCTGCATTATAAACAGCAGAGCCATTTCTTTTTTATGGCCGGTGGAGTTTAAAACAAAGAAACCCAAAGGCAAAAAAGTTAAAAGCGCCATATCATTTGCAAGGAGCATGGAGCCAAAAAAAGTTATAAAAACAACGGCAAAAAATACATTCCGCAGAGAATGCAGTTTTATTATTATTGCCCTGCTTACTATTTCAAATGTGTGAATATGGGAAAAAGCAGCAACCACCGCCAGGGTGCAAAAAAGGGTTGCAAGAGTTCTGCCGTTAAAGTAGCCTATGTACTCTTTATCCGGCTTTACAAAGAAACATGTAACAAGCATAGCAGCCGATGCTATAACAAGCACCGGCTGCTTCTT
>JAILFQ010000075.1 GCA_024697505.1 Lachnospiraceae bacterium | reverse complement strand
AAGAAGCAGGTCTCTGTCTGTTACTGTTTCTGTAATATTTTTACTTTTTATGCCAAGCATAGTTGCCTCCCCCAATGTTAATCTTCCCAAGTAAGATTATAGCACTCGTAAATATGAGGCACAAGGAAAAAATGTAAATAGTTTCATAATACACAAAAACAGTCCCGGCCTCTTCGGCCGGGACTGTATATAAATATGTATTAAAGTTCTGTTTTTGGAAGCTGCTTGGCAAGTGTAATTGTAAGATTTCCGTTTCTTACTCTAAGCTCGTCAAGGAACTTCTTCTCATCAATTGACGGCTTTAAGGTTATAAGATAGGTAAGCTCGTAAAGAGTACCCATGTTTGTTGTCTTAACCCTGTTAAGCTCGGCCTTTGTTGTATACTGTTCAAAAAGATCGTCGAATGCGTCCTGGTAATCCATGTCTTCCGGAATAAGGATTCTAAGCTGCTTTAAATCTTCACGGAAACACATTCCTATTACAAAATGAGCAACTACTGTAAGAACAGCAAGAATAATAACGCTTACAAATGCAATGGATAAAAATCCGAGACCGCATGCGAGGCCTGCTGCCGCTCCAAGGAACACAAGTGCAATATCTTTACCTTCACTCTGGGCACTTCTGAAACGAACAAGTGCAAATATACCTGCTATTGAAAAGGCTCTGGCAACATTACTTCCTACAAAAATAATTGTTAAAGCTGTTGCTGCAGGCATTAAGATAAGTGTAAGCATAAAGCCGAGACTTCTGTTTCTTTTATCTGATATTACCGCATATACCGCAGAAATAATAATACCGAGTGCAAATGCACAAAGCATGTAAATAACTGTACTGCCAAGTTCAACGCTTGTATCGACTGTTGTTCCGAATAATGACTCTAACATAATTTACCTCCGTTTGCCATTGCCAGGTCTCCGGCCGGCTCATAATTTTTTTCGTTTTCAAGATTTACGCGGCTGTTTTCCTTAACAAACTTTTTATACTCTGTGCCGTATTTAGAGAAAGAACCCGGATAAATTTTAAGTTCGGAAAGAATCTTGGTCATCCAAAGAGGCATTGCATTATCAATCTTCACTTCCATTATCCACTTACCCTCTTCAAGAAGCTTATCTCCGTACACTCCGTAATGAAGTCCCAGATCGTATCTTCTTGTTGTAATATTTTTGTCGAAGGTAATACGAAAATCTTTATTGTCCTTGCCAAACATTGCTACTCTGTCGTAAGAAAGGAAGAGCTTTGGTTCAATATTGTTTCTCTTAATGGCATAACTGAGTTCGTTAAGAACCTGCTTGTTCATAAAAGGCTGTATTTCCGGCTGCTCTTTTGTTTCTATAAAGTTATAAGCATCCTTTAAGTACATTGTCGTACGTCTTTTATTAACAAGACCTTCATATTTTTTCTTAATCTCAAGGAAGACCTTGTCGTCTGTTCCTACGGTACCATAGCTGCGGAGTCTTACTTTTTCCTTGTATCTTGCTCCTGCAGGATCCACAGACGCACGAATGAGGTTATTGTCAGGCGTATCATAATAAATATTGCAAATTGTATAGAAACCGCCGTCTTTACTGTGGGCATCCGCTTCCATATACTCCGCAAGTCTTTCTCTGAGCGCCTTATACTGCTCATCATTTATTATGTATTTTTTTTCGTATCTGTTAAATACCTCAATCGCCATAGTTTTTACTTCCTTTCGTTTGTTATGGCTTAAGTATAAAGGCAAACTGTGTGCAATTTGTGTTTAAAAAAAGGACTGTTTGTGAAATATGTACACAAATTAATGGCGTCTGCATTCAAACATCATTAAAGCTGCAGCAACCGCTGCATTAAGGGATTCCACCTCGCCGCACATAGGGATTATAACGCGTTCATCAGCCATGGCACTAATTTCATCCGAGAGGCCATTCCCTTCGTTTCCTATAAGTATTCCGACTCCCTTTGAGTAATCTGCCTGTGTGTAGTCACACTTTGCAGCCAAATGAGTTGCAATAAGGTTTATGTTATAATCATTTTTTAATTCCGTAAGACTCTCTTTTAAATCTGTAACATATACAAAAGGCAAACGGAAAATAGCCCCCATTGTAGAACGAATAACCTTTGGATTATATATATCCACCGTATTCTTAGACATAATGATACCGGCCATTCCGGCAGCTTCCGCTGTTCTGAACATAGTGCCCAGATTTCCCGGATCTTGTATATCCTCCAGTATGAGAATATTAGCCCCTCTTTTCATTATATCCGATATTTCATAATTTTGCACCCTGATTATTGCTAAAACTCCCTGAGGCGTTACAGTTTCCGCCACTGAGTTAAAGACTGAGTCCGAAACCACTTCAAAATCAAAAGCAGGTTCTTCGCAGCCGGAAAAGTTCTCTTCCATATAACTTTCGGAAAAGTATGCTTTAACAAGCATGCCGCGTCTTGCACATACTTCATCAAACATCTTCTTCCCCTCTACAACAAACACCTGCTGTTCTTTTCTTGCCTTGGGCTTTTTCAGCAGTTCCGATAGATTTTTTATTTGCTGATTAGAAGTACTTGTTATCACTTTATTTCCTTTCCTTATACCTGTTCTCGTCAAGATATTTTTTTACATATTTTCCGGTATAAGAATTCTCGTTCTTTGCAATCTTTTCAGGAGTTCCGCTTGCTATAACGGTTCCTCCTCTGTCTCCGCCTTCAGGGCCTATATCTATAATATAATCCGCACACTTAATAACATCAAGATTATGTTCAATAACCAGAACGGTATTTCCCGCATCCGTAAGTCTTTGTATTATATTAATGAGTTTTCTTACATCCTCAAAATGAAGTCCGGTTGTAGGCTCATCAAGAATATAGATGGTTTTTCCGGTACTGCGTTTTGAAAGTTCGGTTGCAAGTTTTATTCTTTGTGCTTCTCCTCCGGAAAGGTCCGTAGAAGGATGTCCCATCTTTAAGTAGCAAAGTCCCACATCATTAAGGGTCTCTATCTTTCTCTTGACAGAAGGTACATTTTCAAAGAATTTACATGCTTCTTCTATAGTCATATTAAGAACATCATAAATGTTCTTTCCTTTATAATAAACATCCAGAGTATCCTTGTTATAGCGTTTTCCACCACACACTTCACAAGGCACATAAATATCCGGAAGGAAATTCATTTCTATTTTAATAAGGCCGTCTCCTGAGCAGGCTTCGCACCTGCCTCCCTTAACATTAAAGCTGAATCTTCCTTTCTTATATCCCTTGGTCTTTGCATCTGTGGTAGCCGCAAAAAGATCTCTTATAATATCGAAAGTGCCTGTGTAAGTGGCAGGGTTGGACCTTGGCGTTCTGCCTATAGGAGACTGGTCGATATTAACAACCTTGTCAAACTGGTCTATTCCCTCAATCTTGTCGCATTTTCCCGGAATAAGTCTTGCCTTGTTAAGTTCCTTTGCAAGAGTCTTATAAATAATCTCGTTTACAAGAGAACTTTTACCGGAACCGGAAACTCCCGTAACACAGGTAAATACGCCTACCGGCACATCTACATCTATATTCTTAAGGTTGTTTTCTTTTGCACCTTTAACCTTAAGCCATCCCTTAGGTTTCCTTCTTTTGGCAGGCAATGGAATCTGCCTTCTTCCTGCAAGATAATCTCCCGTAACAGACCTTTCACAAGCCATAACTTCCGCAGGAGTTCCGGCTGCAACAACTTCTCCGCCTTCTTCCCCGGCGCCCGGTCCTATGTCTACAAGATAATCCGCCGCAAGCATGGTATCCTCGTCGTGTTCAACAACAATCATTGTATTTCCAAGGTCTCTCAGCCTCTTTAATGATGCAATGAGTTTGTCATTATCTCTTTGATGGAGACCTATACTTGGTTCGTCCAGAATATAGGCAACCCCCACAAGCCCGGACCCGATCTGAGTTGCAAGACGTATTCTCTGTGCCTCTCCGCCGGAAAGCGTTCCTGTTGCTCTTGAAAGAGTGAGATATTCAAGACCTACATCCATCATAAAACGGAGTCTGGCTTTTATTTCCTTAAGTATAAGTTCCCCTATTTTTTCCTGCATACTTGTAAGTTTAAGATTGCAGATAAAAGGATAAAGGTCTCTAATAGGAAGGTCTGTAATTTCGGAAATATTCAAACCGCCTACCGTAACTCCCAGCACTTCCTTTTTAAGCCTTCTTCCGCCGCAAAGTGCACAAGGAGTGGAAGTCATGTAGGTTTCGTATTCGGCCTTTGTGGCCTCGCCGTAAGTTTCTCTGTAACGTCTTTCAACGCTCTTAATAAGACCTTCAAAAGCAATAGGATAGACACCGCTTCCGCGTTGACCGGTGTAATGCACATCAACCTCTACACCATTTGTGCCGTGTATTAACATATCCTGAATATCTGCGGGAAGGTCTTTAAAAGGTGTTGTAAGAGAAAAGCCGTAATGCTTTGAAAGAGCAACAAGCAGAGAACCGGAAAAACTCTTCGGATCTCCTGATGACTGCCATCCAAGCACTTGTATAGCTCCGTCTTTTATGGAAAGAGATTTGTCGGGGATCATAAGATCTTCCGAAAACTCCATCTTTACACCAATACCATGACATTCCGGGCAGGCTCCCACCGGATTGTTAAAGGAGAAAGCTCTCGGCTCCAGCTCTTCTATGCTTATTCCGCAATCCGGGCAGGCAAAGTTTTCCGAGAACATGATCTCTTTTTCGCCTATAACGTCTATTATAACAAGACCGTTCGCAAGTTTAAGAGCAGACTCCAGAGAATCTCTTAAACGTTTGTCTACACCCTCTCTTACCACAAGACGGTCTATTATTATTTCTATATTGTGTTTATTATTTTTTTCC
>JAILFQ010000073.1 GCA_024697505.1 Lachnospiraceae bacterium | reverse complement strand
GGTTGCGGATGAAAAACCTGTGGCTTTCGTCCAGCCGGATGAATACAAGAAGTTGATTCGTAAATTTAAAGAATATCAGGAAAAGAATCCGGATGAGTATTTTGAAGAGATAAAGAATTTGTTGTAACTAGAATCGCAATTTTGGGTTAAAGTTTTTGTTTGCGGAACAGCACCATACACATATCTTGGAACAGCAAATTATATGGACCACACAGGAAGCAAACCAATGAATGTAACATGGCATCTGGATGAAAAGATTCCTGCTAAATACCTTAAGAAGACCAAAATTGCGATGTAAGGAGAAATATAAATGTCAGTTAAACCTCTTGTACACGACCCTATGTTTCTTGCGGGAAAGTCCGAAGCGGCGACTCCCGCAGACAGGCAGGTTATTACAGACCTTGTGGATACTCTGCAGGCACACATAGACGGCTGTGTGGGCATGGCAGCAAATATGATAGGGGTAAAAAAGAATATAATTGTTGTTAGTATGGGCTTTATGATAATGCCTATGATAAACGCAAAGATCATAAGCAGGAAAGGACCGTACCCTACAAAAGAAGGGTGTCTTTCCCTGCTTGGAGACCCGCGCCCGACAACCAGATATAAAGAGATAGAAGTTGAGTACCTGGACGTAAATTTTAAGCCTAAGAAGGACAAGTTTACGGACTATGTAGCTCAGATAATTCAGCACGAACTGGACCATGTAAACGGAGTGTTGATTTAGGATAATTCTTTTTTGAAAATATCGGAAAACTTTATATTGACAAATATCGGAATACTTGGTATATATAATATCAGAAAACTTGGTATGCGTATCATATGCGGAGGAAAAAATAATGTGGGAAACAATTTGGAACTATTTTAACATGGCAATCAATTACTTTAATGTAATTCTTATTGGAGGAGTATGCTTGTGGTATATTCTTGCCAATCTTGCTTTTAACAAAACAACCTATCATAAGGCAACGCACAGGAGCTTTTTAAAGACCGTGTTTGATAAGGGTTTTTACGGGGAGTATCTTATATACAAAAAGTTTAGGAAATTCGAAAAAACCGGCGCAAGGTTCCTTTTTAACTGCTACTTGCCAAAGGAAGACGGCGAAACCAGTGAGGTAGACGTTTTAATGCTTTACGGAAGCGGAATTTACGTTTTTGAAAGTAAGAATTATGGTGGAAGAATTTACGGGGACGAAAAAAGCCTGAAATGGATGCAGATATTGTTTGGGAAGAGAAGCCGGTTTTACAATCCGATCATGCAAAATGCCACACATATTAAGTATTTAAAGGCTTTTATCGGAGATGAAATGCCTTGCAGATCGGTAATTGTTTTCTCAAAAAGATGTGTCCTGGCTAAAATGGAGATTGAATCTCCGGAAATCCTTGTTGCAAGGAGGGTTGATCTTCACAAGTGTATAAAACCACTTAAGAAAAAAGATCCGATAATTCTTTACAAGGAAGAGATTGAAGAGTTATACAAAAAACTTTATCCACTTACCCAGGTTACTGAAGACATAAAGAAAAAACATGTTGAAAACATAAAGGAAAAGCACAAAAACAGTTGACTTGAGCCGCAAAACTCGTTAACGTAATATAATAAAGGCTTTTAAGGAGACTTTTTATGGACGCTGACGAAAAAAGAGAGAAAAAAGAAAAGATGCCTCTTGGTGAATATGAGTGCTCGGAAATAGATAAATCCGCAAGGATGGCTACTTTGGCTGCGTTATTGGCGTGCACTGTAATTTTTCTTCTTAGATTATTTGTAAAAAAAGAAGTGGATTTTGGAATATATGCAGTGGTGTTTTTGATGGCCGGTATAGTGGATGTTTATCAGGGTAAGAAATTCAGAGGAAAAAGGAGTGTTATTGCGGGCGTTGTTAAACTTATAGTTGCAGGTGTCTTTTTTCTTTTATTTGCGGGGACATTATTTATATGAAATCACACTTATTGCTAAAAAACAGAATAAGGGAGTTTAGACAGGCTAAGGGTATGACACAAACGGATCTTGCCAAAGCGGCGGATACTACGCAGAATACCATCAGCTCTATAGAAACCGGGCAGTATTCACCAACAGCGTACTTGTCCGGTCTTATTTGCATTGCACTTGGATGTAAATGGGAAGAATGCTTTTACTATGTGGAAGAGGAAGACGGTAAGAAAAGCAAGAAAGGAAAGTAAGGGGCTCTGAAGGAGCAAAGAGGGGTATTACAATGAATTCTGCATGCAGGGAAATTTTCCGTGCTATTCATGAAGGAAAATGGCTAAAAATTGAATACCGAAATAAGAATAATAATGTAACTAATTATTGGATCGGAATCAAAGGAATTAATGTTGGAAAAAGAATGTTGCTTGCAGACGGACTGCATCTTGGGATGTATACACTTGAAGAACTGCAGATATACATAGATTCCATTCAAAGTGCCGTTGTAATTGATGGCTCATATTGTGAGATTAATAAAGCGCTTATTAAGGATATTGCTGAAAATCCGGATAGTTACAAAACGTTGTTTGACAGTATCTCTAACCTTAAAATCTTAAATTATCTTGAAATGTGTAATAGATTTGATAATGTTCCATATTATACAGACTACGAATTGATTCATTTTATGGACAGGGAAACATTTAAGGGCACTGAGTATAGTCTTACAGATGAGCAGTTTGCAGAGATAGTTCGTAATTTCTCTTTGTATGCAGACAGAAAAAAAGGCGTTCAGACAACCGGGAATGTACGTGTTAAGCAGCTTGTTATGAATGTTCTAAGTATTAATACCAAAAAAGGTCTATATCCTTTGGCGTATCGTAAACTTAACCTTAATGTAAAAAACAGGACGATGCTTCCGGACAAGGAAATAATCATTTGTACAGAGTTTTCGATAGACGGAAGTAAAAGTGAAAGCGTCAGAAAATACCTTGATGCAGAGGATTTTGAACTTCTTGCTGACTTCAGTAAAAATCAGGAATTGATAAAAAATGCCATAACAAAGTATACTGAGGGGAAATCAGTAGTAGATGACCTGCCTTATGTTATTGGAATGGGTATGGATATCATAGTTGACCTTCATAAAGAGTATCAATCCATAATCGAAATGTATGAAAAAGGGCAAGTAACATTTCCTATAAAGGCCTTTTTCGGTGATTT
>JAILFQ010000061.1 GCA_024697505.1 Lachnospiraceae bacterium | reverse complement strand
GTTAAAAAGGAGAAAAAACATGGCCAGAACAACAGAAAGAGCGATCATAGATTGCACAATTAAACTTGCCGAAAAGAAGTCCCTAAAAAAAATAACGGTAAAAAACATTGCCGATAATTGCGGTATTACAAGAAACACTTTCTACTACTATTTTCATGACATATATGATGTTATGGAAGCATTTGTTGATGAAAAAATGGATGAGCTTAATGAAGCCAACAAAGATGACCCTTACAAAACAGTCTTCGGACTTATAGAATTTTCCGTATCCCATAGAAAGGTTTTTATAAATCTTTACCGCTCTTTGGAGCACGACCAGATGTCAAACTTTATAATAAAAAGATTAAGAAGAATTCTTGTACGCGCCATAAATGAGGCAAGTGGGGATTATGCTCTGCCTAAACAGGATTTTGATATTATTTTGGCCTTTTATGAGGAAGCCTTATCCGGAATTATGATCCGCTGGATAAAAGACGAAAAAAGCATTATCACTCCGGAAAGAATAAGACAAAACGTTTACAGGCAGCAGGTTTTATTCACTAATCAGGTAAACACCTGCATTGAGAACTCTAAAAACAATCCTTTAAATTAAAAATTTTTGTTTTTTACATAGCAAACGCCCGACATTTGTGTGTCGGGCGTTTTTTTATTATGAATCAGATCTTTTCAAATACAGGCATGTAATCTATAGGCGCATCCACCTTAAGCTTAAGCTTTCCGTCATATACCTGTCCGGTTGATGTAAGTTTCCACTTTCCTGTAGGAAGATATACTTCTCTTTCGAAACTGTTAAGTTCAAATATAGGTGCTACAAGATACTTGTCTCCAAACATGTACTGGTCGTCAAGTTCCCAGCACTTTGGATCATTAGGGAACTCGTAGAACATGGTTCTTATAAGCGGAGAACCGTTTCCGGAAGCTTCATCATAAAGTTTCTTTATGTAATCATGCATGGAAATACGAATGTCATAGTATTTCTTCATGATCTTGTAATTCTCTTCTCCATAGCTCCAAAGCTCATTAGGCTGGCCTGTATGGAGATAACCGCCGCCAAAGTCTCTGTCGTCAAGAGGAGGAATATCGTAAGGACCTCTGTCGCCATGCATACGTAAAACTGCGGAATAAACCGCAAACTGATACCAGCGGATAAGAAGCTGTCTAAAGTCAGGATCGTTAACATCATCCGTCATAAATCCGCCTATATCTGTTGTCCACCACGGAATACCTGCAATACCCATGTTAAGGCCTGCCTGAAGCTGGTCTTTAAAGCTTTCGAAGGTACTTGGAATATCTCCGGACCAGACTACGTTTCCGTACTTCTGGCTTCCGGCCCATGCGCAACGTAAAAGGTTTACAACAGTTCCGTCACCTATTTTACTCATCTTATCGTAAAAGACTCTTGAATACATCTGAGGATATATATTGCTTACTTCAAGAGCAGGTCCTGCGAAATATCTGTAATTTTCAAAATCGTATACACCGTAATCCGGCTCGGAATTATCAAGCCAGAAAGCATCTATTCCGAAATCGTAGTAATTCTTCTTACATACTTCCCAAACATACTCTCTTGTCTTAGGGTTGAACGGGTCGATCTCGACGCAGTCTCCCTGGTAATCGTATGTCTGAGCGGCGCCGCGTTCAGTCTTTATTAAAAGGCCTTTTTCCATCATTGGATAGAAGTTTTCGCTCTTACGGTCCACAGAAGGCCAAACGGAAACAATAACCTTGATTCCCATGGAATGGAGTTCGTCCACCATTGCCTTAGGGTCCGGCCAGTATTTCTTGTCGAACTTCCAGTCTCCCTGTACTGTCCAGTGGAAAAAGTCTATAACAATCTGGTCTATCTTAATGCCTTCCTTTTGGTACTGTCTTGCAACGCTTAAAACCTCTTCCTGAGTACGGTATCTTAACTTACACTGCCAAAGTCCCATAAGGTCTTCAGGAAATTTAGGAGCATGACCGGATACGTTTGTATAGTTTGCAAGAATTGCCTTTGGAGTATCTGCAACAGTTACCCAATAATCCATCTCTTTTGTAGCCTTCATGGTCCACTCGGTATAGTTCTTTGCAAATGATACATTTCCTACGCCCGGATTGTTCCAGAGAAGCCCGTAGCCAAGATTTGACAAAAGGAAAGGTACCGAAATCTGAGAATTTCTCTGAGCAAGCTCAAGACTTGTTCCCTTTAAGTTCATATACGGCTGCTGGTACTGGCCCATACCAAAAAGCTTTTCACCATCATTTGACTCAAACTTGAGATTAAGAGAGAATTCGCTTCCGCCTATAACTCCCTTCCACTCTCTGTTTATAGTCTTAAGACATCTGCTTTCCTTGGAAATTGTACCGCCGTAGGAACGGTAATATTCTCTTAAGAAAAGTTCATCATCCTTATATAAGGAAATGATACCTACCCAGTTAACAATTGCCTTTATACGGCCGTTTGTAATAACTGCACATCCTTCTGCGCCAAGAAGCGGGTCTCCGTCCCACTCTCCTTTTTCATATATCTTTACATCTGCCACAGAACCATCTGTCTTTTCTGTAAGAGCCCAATTATTTCCGGTAAACTCATGAAGCATAGTTGCGCGTATGCGGAAAGAATCCTTTCCCCATGCTTCAATTCTTAAGGTTTCACCCTGCCTCATACAAATAAGGGCTCCGTTCTCATTTAAAAACTCCATACTCATTCCTCCCAGTGAAATCTTTTTATTACTATTGGTTACTTTAGTTCAAAATTAACATTTATATCATTTCCGCTAAGGGAAATATCAGCATATGCACCGCACATTAAAGGCATCATCGGCGGAAGGTGGCCTATATCCGCATCCATTACAATAGGCACATTAAATTCTTCCAGGAGATCCGTTACCGCATTATGGCGGTTAAGGTTCATAATAGGCTCATTAAGATGCATAGGACGGCCGAACACAAAACCTTTTGTGTATTTAAACCAGCCGGCACTCTTCAACTCCCATATTGCCCTTCTGATGGAAAAAACATTAAGATCGCAGGCTTCAAGGAACCAGATAATACCTTCATCTTTGTATTTTTCCGTAAAATCTTTGACTTTATCATACTTTGTGCCGCAAAGGTTTACAAGACAATCCAGGCAGCCGCCTATAAGCCTTCCCGAAAACTCCGTTTTGCAGTCTCTTGCTTCTCTTACAAGAGAAACCGCCTTTTTATTTTTGTGATCGTATATGTAAAGTTCCCGGTTTTCTGTTGTATTGTACGGAACAAGGGGATTTTCCCCGCTCTTTAATGATTCGATTTCAAATTTGTCATACCCTTTAACACAAAGTTTCTTTCCCGTAAGCATATCAAATGCATCACTTACTGCTTCATGCCAAGGCAGACAGCCAAAAGTCCCTGCACATGGGGCGTAAATACCTGCAGTATCGCAAAGAGTAGCCTGAAGAAATATAAAATTGGTGTTATCCGAATAGCCCATATACCACTTTGGTTTTGCAGCCTTTATAGCTTCAAAGTCTATATAGTCCACCGTTTCGCACATAAGCTCTCCGCCGCCTACGGAAATAATAACATCGTTATTATTGCTTAAGTAGTACTCATTAAGCTCGTCTCCGCATTTTTTGGGACTATTGCTTATTCCTATTCCCTCTCCCGCAAAGGCATTGGGACCAAGTACAGTTTCATATCTTTTTTCTTTAAACACCTTAAGAGCACTGTTAAGTTCGGAAGTATAAGGCTCCGTATTTGCCCCAAATGATGGTGCGATAAAAGCTATTCTGCCCTTTTCTTGTAAAAATTCAGGATATCTCATCTATAAACTCCCTTTTTATATTTAAACCGCAAATAAGCATTTTGTGGTATTTTATCTTAGTTTGTAAATATTGTAATCATTACTTTGCGGTCTAATTTTATAATAACAATTCGACATTTATCTGTAAAGAAGACATTGCGTCCGGAAGAAAATAAAAAAAGCTCCGGCCTCTTCAGGTTTTGGCTTTACCCAAAACCCGAAGGCCGAAGCAAAAATCTTTTCTTTACTCAACGGGGCAATTAACAAGTCCGTTGAAAAGGATGGAGCCGTCATTTCCCGTAATTACAAAGAAAAATGGTCTGTTTGCATAAAAATCGTATTCATCATACTGAACAAAAGCTGTATTTTCCATCATCATTACCGTAAAAGCGGCAGCTTTACAACCCTTTTCATCAATAAGAACTCTTGCGCCGTGGGATGCGGATGAAAGTACTATTTCTCCGTAATCGGAAACCGGTGAAAAATCCGCAAGGCTTCCCATAACTTTTTCAATGCCAAGTTCCTGCATTACTGCCTTAAGATCTGTCTGGCAGGATACATCAAACTTCGGAACAAACATGTTTACCCAGTATCTTCCACTCTTTAAATCTGTGTTTGAAGGATCTGCCATAAAGGAAGCGGCCTCTTCATCATCCAAAAGATCGTTTGTTGATACTCCGCTGTTTGGAAGAATAAAATACATTCTTCCGCCGTTTAAGAAAGACTTGGATGTTGCGGTAAAGTTCTTTCCAAACCAAACCGTATTTTTACCTCTTTCCTTAAGAAAATCGGTATTAAAAGATGTGCCGTCCGCTTTCTTAAAGGTAAGCTCCTCTGTCTCGTAAAACTCGTCCTGCCAGGTAGCTGTATAATAAACCGTTGTGGCAAGGGCAAGAACGGTCTCCGGTGTAAAACCGAGGGAATCCACCATATCTGTTAAAAGGTCTCCTGTCTGAGCATTCAACCAGTCTTTAAAAATGCTGTTATACTCAAGGCTTCCCATTTCTCCGCTGAAGGATGAAGAATAATAGTACTTTGCAAGATTATCCAAAGCGTCTTTTTTATATGGGAAAGTGTTCGAAAGCCAAACGGAAGAACCGAGGATTGATGTAATGGAACCATCGTCCTTGTAATTGGCTTTCCAAAGAGCATTTGCAACTTCTCTTGCTTCTTCAATGCTTTCCACTCCCATGGCGGAAAGTATTTCTTTTCTTGTGTCGGTGTCTGTTATTTCGGACAACATTCCAAGAGCAAGATAAAAGCTTATAGGCGAATAAACCCTGTTGGCGCCGTCCGAGTCTTTAAGCATAAGCTTTGTACTCTTTGCAAGAAACTCCTTCATTTTACCGATGTAGGCAGTGTCTTCAAAGATAGTTCTGCTGTTTGCCCAGGCATCGTAAGCTTCGTTGTAAGCATCAAAATCGTATCCGTCTTTTTCTGTGTAAAAATCATCGTAACTAGGGTACTTAACCGTTTCCGGATAGGTTGCGGTAACAACGTTTCCGGAGCCCAACGGCGTTTCTTCTTTTTTGCTTACATTTTCTTTTTTTATTTCCGGCTCTTTATCTTCCGTCTTACTTCCACATGCCGTAAAAGATACAAGCATACAGGAAGTAAGGGCAAGACAAACAAGCCTTTTAAATAAACTCTTCTTTCTCATAATTACTCCCTTTAAATTTAAACATTGCTACTTAATGATCGATGCAAATACGGTTTTTGCAAGACTTATAAAGTCCTCCGTATTTGTAAGTGAATCTGTTGCAATGGAGCAGGAAAGACCGTTTGAATAGAAGTCCAAATGTCCGGTTCCGTTTTCAAAGTAGTAAAGACTTCCGCTTATTTCATCGGAAAGTTCCACATTCTTTGTATTATCAAAAGAGTAATACAAACCGGATATATCTTCCGGTGCGTCTGTTTTTTTCTCTCTGCAGGTATACTCTGTTCCGTTAATAGTAAAAGTAACCTGTCCCATGTAAACTGTTCCCATGTTTATTCTTGAATAAGCGATATTTTCCGCACTTTCAGGGCAGGAAAACTCAAAACCGTATTCAAGAAGTTCCTCTTTTCCGGATTCGGAAACAGGATTTGCAATTGTAGCTGCATCACATGCAACATCACCTTCATAGCCGTCACAGCCAAGTTCTGCATCTGTACTTGAAGTCACAAAATACTTTTGCTCCATATAATCCCTGTCCGACTCTTCCATTGCATCAACAGAGTTTAACATACTGAACTCTGCAAAGGTGCTTTCGTCAGCGGATTTTTTCGCATTTCCGAAACCTGTTTGACTTACGGCAACGGCTCCCGCAATAACAACAAGGGCACATGCGGCAGCAAGTGAACCATAAGCATAAGGATTAAACTTCTTCACTTGTCTTTCTCTTT
Organism: Lachnospiraceae bacterium; assembly: GCA_024697505.1. Lineage (GTDB taxonomy): Bacteria > Bacillota > Clostridia > Lachnospirales > Lachnospiraceae > JAILFQ01. The sequence continues at coordinate 701 of JAILFQ010000061.1, read as the reverse complement.
CTTCTTTTGCTTCCATGAGGATATCTTCATCCAAAGCTTTATGGAAGGCTTCAAATTTTTCTTTCTTATCCAATTTTTATATCCTCCTTGATCATAGCTTCCCGTAAGCGGTTGCGGGTTCTGAAAAGTGATGTTTTAACTTTACTTTCACTCATCTTAAGATCCTCTGCAATTTCGTTTACGCTATCGCCATACCAATATCTTCTTACGAAGATAATTCTGTTGTCTTTTGACTGTTTTCTCAGAAAACGGTTAATGAACTCCGAAAAGCCCATGGTCTCTTCTTTTCGCTCGAATCCCTTTTCTGTAAAGGAAAGGACATCCTCTAACTCATCAAAAGCTTCGGTTATTCCCGAATTTCTTATTTCGGCGTAATTATATGAATGCTTATCAAGCGCAAGGTTTCTTGTTATTGTAGACAAAAACGCCGACAACGACCTCGGTTCCTGCGGAGGTATAGCATTCCACGCTCTGATCCAGGTATCTTCAACACATTCCTCAACGTCGCGCTCGTCAGGTAAAATGTGTCTTGCAATCGATGCACAAAGCCTTCCGTATTTGGCTTTTGTATTAATGATCGCATCTTCATTCCTGTCGAAAAACAGGCTTATGATCTCAGTATCTTCCAAGCCTTTGTCCTCTTTTCTTTTAATAGAATAATAACAGAAGCAAAGCTTCTCTTTTTTATTCTACATAATACA
>JAILFQ010000060.1 GCA_024697505.1 Lachnospiraceae bacterium | reverse complement strand
AAATGGGGCAGCAAACCTAACCCTAAGTCCTTTGCGGGGGGAGATCTTAAAGGAATAACAAAAAAGCTTTCTTACCTTAAAGATTGCGGCATAGATTCCGTTTATCTTACCCCGGTATTTACATCTGTTTCCAACCACAAGTACGATATAAGCGATTATTATACCGTAGACCCGCAATTCGGAACAAACAAAGACCTTAAAGAGCTTGTTGAAGAAGCACACAGACTTGGAATGCACATAGTCATGGATGCTGTTTTTAACCACGCAAGCGAGAATCTTAAAGAGTTTAAGGATGTTGTGGAAAAGGGCCTAAAATCCCCGTATTATAACTGGTTTATTGTACATGGCGATACCGTAAATGTGAAGAAATGCAATTATGAGACATTTGCATCCTGTACTTATATGCCTAAGCTTAACACCGGAAATCCGGAGGTACAAAAATACCTTATAGATATTGCTGTTCATTATATAAAAGAATACGATATTGACGGCTGGCGTCTGGATGTTTCCGACGAAATAAGCCACGATTTCTGGCGAAGCTTCCGCAAAGCCGTAAAGGGAGCCAAGGAGGATGCCGTAATAATCGGCGAAAACTGGCACGACGCCTACTCTAACCTCCAAGGCGACCAATACGACTCCATTATGAACTACGCTTTTACAAAAACCTGTCTGGACTATTTTGCCACAGGAGAAAAAAACGCAGAAGAAACAGCCTGGAAGCTCAATTCCATTCTTATGCGAAATAAAGACGGCGTAAACCAAATGATGTTAAATCTTTTGGATTCCCACGATACTTTAAGGATCTTTACCGAAGTGGGAAAAGACAGAAATAAATTTAAAAATGCTCTTGCACTCCTTTATTTCTTTAAAGGCGTGCCTTGCATTTACTACGGAACGGAAATTCTTACGGAAGGCGGTTTCGACCCGGACTGCAGAAGATGCATGGACTGGGATAAAACAAAGGACGGAAGCTGTAAAGATATATACGCGGAAATAAAGCTTCTTTCCGGCCTTAGGAAAAATGAAGAATTCTCCGGCGGAGAATATAAAATATTTGCCGAAAACGATGTTTTAACGCTTATAAACAAGTGTAAAAGCACCTGCTATAAGCTTTACATTAACAATACGGATTCGGACAAAAAAGCAGGCGAAATTAAAATACCTGCAAAGAGTTTTAAAATCTTTGCAAATGATGAGGAGGTAAAAAATGCATAAGTTAGCAAAAAAAATTATGTGTTTGGGACTTGCCTGTGCCATGGCGTTCTCCTTTACCGCTTGCGGCGGCGAAAAAGAAAAAGCCCTGAATACAACAGGTGAAACCATAACTCTTCGTATTCTTGAAAATGATACAGCCAAAAAAGAAGGGTATTTTGACGAACTCCTTGCTGCCTTTAACGAGGCATACAAAGATCAGAATATTGTTGCGGTAGACGCAGACATGGACGAATATTCGGACCTTGCACAAAACGGCCCTTACGGATACGGCCCGGACGTGCTTTACCAGGCAAACGATATTCTCATGAGATACGCAGAGGATAAGCACATTTTACCTCTTACCCTCACAGACTACGAATGTACAAAATATATTCCGGAAGCCGCATGGGATGCCTTTAAGATCAATCTTAACGGAACAACCTACACCTGCGGAATTCCCGTAAACATTCAGGAGCCTATGTTTTTCTATGTAAAAGAAAGACTTCCGGAAGATTATAAAGAAAAATGGGACGACAACAAAAATGATATCCCCGATTTTCTTGAAAACTTTAACGATTTATACGCTTATTCCAAGTATTTAAGAGATACGGACACTTCTGCAAACAAAGACAGTAAGTACGGCTTTATGTTCTCTTTTAACGACCTCTATATGAACGGAGAATTTCTTTTCTCTTACGGGGCATATGTCTTTGGAGAAAATGAAGACGGAACACTTAATTCCGCGGATATAGGTCTTGCAAAAGGTAACGCCGCAAACGGTCTTTACGCGATGAAGCAGTTTGCATACATTATGAATGAAGGCTGCATAGACGATACCATAACATCCAACAGATATGAGAAGCTTGCAAACGGAACTTATGCCTTTGCGGTTTCCACACCGGATACTTATGTTCTTTTCTATAACAAACTTGCCCTTTACTACGAAGAACAGGGACTTTCCAAAGAAGAAGCCGCTGCCAAAGCAAAAGAAAACCTTGTAATGACAGAGCTTCCTTCAAAAATGCCGGCTGACGGAGACCTTACAAAAGACGCTGCTGGCATGAAGGATTCCGACTGGGTAAATACAGTTGTTATGGGCGGTGTAAACGGCTACGGAATAAGCTCTTACACAGAACACAAAGAAGCTTGTATAGCATTTGTAAATTTTGCAACAAGCTATGAAATGATAGAATTAAGGAAAGATATGCTGGGTATTGCACCAACCCGCTCCGACGTGGCAGAAAAATCCGGGGGAGTTACGGAAATGATCTTTAAGTCTTTGGCGGAGGGGCGTATTTATATAATGCCTTCCATAAAAGCCTTAAACCAGGTGTGGACACCG
>JAILFQ010000050.1 GCA_024697505.1 Lachnospiraceae bacterium | reverse complement strand
AATGGACCAGTTTAAAAGTCTTGCCTGCGCTTCTTCTTCAGGGAACTGATCCAGATATCCAAGAACATCGCCTTTAACTTCCACAACCGTAAAGGTCTGGTCATATACATCGGCGTAGTCTTTTTGAACCTGTAGCAGTCCTTCGATCGTTACCGGGTATCTGTCATCGTACATTTCCATAAGAAGAGGGCGAATGGTTTCAAGGGACTCGGTCATAAGTTCGCATTCCTGAATACCGGAAACACCATAAATATAACCCATAAAGCCCTGATTATCTCTTGCAAAGTCTTTCATCTGATAAACTCTCTTTACAAGGGATTGGACATTGGTATTTATAATACCGATGTTTCTTTCAAGTGTTACATTTTTTTCTGCCAATTGGTTTGCGGTACTGCTGAGTATACTTACATTTGAATAAAATATGATCATACATACCAGAAAAATAACCGGCAGAAGAGCAACAATACTCATGATCTTAGATGTGATTGATTTAAACATGATACTACCTCCCGAAGTTAAAAAAGTCTGAAAAAAAATAAAAAATAGTTAATATGTTTATTATAAATCATATTTATGGAAAACCCAACAACAATAGTGCATATTTAAAAAAATTTTATAAAATGATCAATTTGCCGGTAGTTCTTCCTTTTATCCGGTTGCTCTTCGGCAAAGTCTTTACATCGGAAAAAATAAATGATAACCTAATAATAATTATTATTGTAAAGCAGATATATACTGCTTGAAGGGAGAAAATATGAAAATTGCTTTAATCAACGAAAACAGTCAGGCTGCTAAAAATGCTGTAATTGAGGCAGCTTTAAAGAAAGTTGTAGAGCCTATGGGGCATGAAGTTATTAACTACGGTATGTACAAGGCAGATGATGCCGCTCAGCTCACATATGTTCAAAACGGTATACTTGCAGCAGTCCTTCTTAATTCTAAGGCTGTAGACTATGTAATTACAGGTTGCGGAACAGGTGAGGGAGCAATGCTTGCCCTTAACTCATTTCCGGGAGTGATCTGCGGCCATGTGGAAGATGCACTGGATGCTTACACATTCGCTCAGATAAATGACGGAAACGCCATTGCCATTCCTTTTGCAAAAGGTTTTGGATGGGGAGGCGACCTTAATCTTGAATATATCTTTGAGAAGTTGTTCTGCGAGGAAAGCGGACAGGGATATCCAAGAGAAAGAGCGGTTCCTGAAAAGAGAAACAAGAAGATCCTTGATGAATTAAAACTTGTTACTTACAAGGATATTAACCATATTCTTGAGAATGCGGACAGAGAACTTGTTAAGGGAGCATTTGCGGGAGAACACTTCAGCGAATATTTCTTCAGAGACTGCAAAGATGCAAAGATAGCAGAAACCGTTAAGAAGATTATGGCTTAAGAAACATGAAAAACAAGTTAAAAAAACTGGCTTTAATCCTTATTATAGTTGTATTGGCGACGGTTATCGCAGTTATGGTTATTACTAAAGATAACTTCTTCAAAGATTTGGATACATCCCTGAAAATAGGGGCTTTATATACTGCTATGCTTATGGTCTGCCTCATGTTTATGTTTTTCATGAGCAGCTTTCTGAGCTCAAGGAAGTATAAGAATTATGTGGAAAGACAAGACGATAAGCGTCTCAGAAGGAAATATCCTTACAAAGCCACAGTTTACTTAAATGCACATTTTCATGAGGAGCTTAGGAAGGACTTGGAAAACATCCTTAATGCCATTATCCTTAAAATGAAAGCCGGCATTGTAACAGGCGGAAAATGCATCTACAAAGACACAGGCGAAGTGGAGAAGTGTGAGGTGTATTTATACCTGAAATATGACAGTCCCAAACTAATAGAGTATCTGACTGAAATAATGAATAAGTATGTAAAGGTTCCAAGAGGCTCTGTAATAGAGGGCCCCAAAAATATGACGGGTGTTGGAGTTTTAGGTGGACTTGTATGCTGTCTGGATGTTACCGGTCTTGAGTTTGATGAAGAAACAAGTAAGGCATACTGGGAAACAATAGACTCCATATCGGAAAGTCTTGGTACCACAGGCGGACTTTACAGTTCCTGGGTTTCTGACACCTTCGACGAAGAACAAAAGAGAACAACGGTTGTACACTTATATTATTACGGCACTACGTATAGAGAGATGAAAGAAGTAATAGAACCTATGATAAGCAAAAGTATCTTTTCCGATCGTTACAGATTTGAACAGTGCAGTTAGGATTATTGAGGCAAAGTAAAATGATTAAAAGTGAGTATAAAACAAAAGCAAGGCAGGAGATACTGGCTTATCTTAAAGAACATACCGAGCAAAGATTTACGGCAAAGGAAATATTTGAAGCCGTAAGCAAGTCTGCGGAAGGCGTAAACAGAACAACGGTATACAGAAACCTTGACCGTTTGTGTGAAACGGGAGACCTGCTTAAGTTTAAAGAGCCTAATCAGGATTCTTGGTATTATCAGTATTCTTCGGAACACGACCATTGTGATGAACATATGCATGCGCAGTGCAGTGTCTGCGGCAGGATTTATCATTTGGAGAAGCCTTTTGCAGAGACGTTTTCAAAAAAGCTTCTTTCGGAATACGGGCTGGATATAGACCCTTCTCAAACAATTATTATGGGAAAATGCAGTAACTGCAGAAAATAAGATGATATAATTTGCAAATGTGTTGCAAATTATGTTGACAAGATTGCAACCTGTGCATATAATATGCAACTGAGTTGCAATTTTGTTTTTTAAGGAGGAATACTATGTCCACAAGAGAAGTACCTATTGTTATAATCACCGGTTACCTTGGTTCCGGAAAAACCACATTAATGCAGAATATATTAAAGCAGGAAAAAAGAAAGATCGCTCTTATTGTAAATGATATGGGAAGTATAAATATTGATGCTTCCATTTTAAACAAGACCGGAAATAAAGTAGCCGGAATAGAAATGGTGGAAATGCAGAACGGCTGTATTTGCTGTACTTTAAGAGATGAGTTTATGGCGGAAATTGAAAGACTTTCTGAGGACAGAAGCATAGAAGCCATATTTGTTGAAGCATCCGGTATAAGCGAGCCTTCTTCCATAGCGGGGGCTTTTGTTAATTACGAGGAAATGACGGAAAACACAAGGGTTTACTTAAAGAGTGTGGTTTCTGTGGTGGATGTGGACAGAATTTACAGAGAGTTCCTTCATAATCTTAATGCAGAGGATGATACGGAAGACGGGGACATAATCAATCTTATCATTGACCAGATTGAGTTCTGTAATCTGCTTATTCTAAACAAGACAGATCTGCTTTCAAAGGAACAGCTTGAGGAGGTTAAGGAAGGACTTAGAGGTTTACAGCAGGAAGCGGAAATGATAGAGTGCACCAAGGGTGACGTAGACCTGGATGTTTTATTAAACCGTGCGGATTTTGATTTTGATGAGGTGGAGGCCTACAGTGCAGTCCAAAGAGCCTTAAATAACTGTGAAAATGATGATGTAAAGGCATGTGTTGATGAGTATGGAATTTCATCATTTGTGTTTGAGGAGAAAAAGCCTTTTAACAGGGGTGCATTTAACAACCTTGTTGAAGAATACCCGGAAGAATTAATACGTTCCAAAGGCTACATCTGGTTTTCCGATGACTGGAAGCATGTTCAGCTTTTTGAACAGGCGGGAAGAAATGCCTCTGTTACGGAGCTTTCCGAATGGGTGTCTTCCTGGCCTAAGGAAGAGATTGATAAGCTGGTTGATGATTTCCCGGATATAAAAGATGATTGGGACGAAACCTACGGTGACAGGTGTAACCAGGTTGTATTTATCGGAAAGGGCTATGAAAAGTCAGAAATAGTAAAGCTCTTATATGCCTGTATTGAAAATGCGGAATAAGAGTAAAAGAAACTTTTGTGAGGATTAAAAATGGGCGCTGTCTATTTTATAAACGGATTTCTGGATGCAGGAAAAACAACTTTTATAAAGGATATGATAAGCAGAGAAACCTTTAAGATTCCCGGTAAAACCTTGCTTTTTTTGTGCGAACAGGGAGAAGAAGAGTACGACAAGGAACTTCTTGCCCATACAAACACCTTTGTGGAAGTGGTGGAAAATGAAGAGGATTTTAACGGGGAATATCTTTCTGCCCTTGAAGAAAAGCACAAACCGGAAAGGATCATTGTTGAGTTTAACGGTATGTGGGACAGAAAAAATCTTTTGTTTCCAAGGCAGTGGGAAGATATTTTAGAGATAGCCATTTTTGATTCCACAACCTTTAAACTGTTTGCGGATAACCTGCGCTCGGTTTTGGCGGAACAGGTCAGAAGAGCGGAAATAATCGTGTTTTACAGAGCAGATGAGGTAAGAGACAAACTTGCTTCTTATGCCAGAAATATAAAGGCTATAAATAGTGGGGCGGCACTTTTGTTCCATGGTGCAAAAGGAGATATTACGCTTGATTCCAACGAGAGACTGCCTTATGATATAAATAAGGAAAAACTGGAACTTACGGATGTGGACTTTGCCGTAATGTGTATGGACTCTATGGAAAGAGTGGATGCATACAAAGGAAAGAAAGTTCACTTTACCGCCAGAGCATAC